>JACEFY010000257.1 GCA_016807485.1 Stenotrophomonas maltophilia
GCTTGCGCGGCTCCGAGCCCAGGAGTCGGACGTCCGCGGGCGGCTGGCGGGGCTCACCGAGAGCGTGCACGGGCTGGAGCTGCAGATGCACGAGAAGCGACTGCACGTCACGAGCCTGCGGGAGCGGATCACCTCGGAGCTCGGACTCGACGAGGATATTCTCATTCGGGAATATGGCCCGGACCAGCCGATACCCGCCGACGACGGAGTGGCCGAGCCGACCGTGTACGACCGCGCGGCGCAGCGCCGGCGCCTGCAGGATGCGGAGCGCAAGCTCGGACAGCTCGGGAGGGTCAACCCGCTGGCGCTGGAGGAGTATGCGGCGCTCGAACAGCGACACGCGTTCCTCACGGAACAGCTCGCCGACCTCGTGCAGACGCGCACCGACCTCATGACGATCATCGAAGAGCTCGACGAGCGCATGCAGACCATCTTCCTCGCGGCGTTCGAAGACACCCGGATCGCCTTCGGCGAGGTCTTCCCGATCCTCTTCCCCGGGGGCACGGGCAGCATCTCGCTCACAGATCCCGACCACCCGCTGACGACCGGGATCGAGGTCTCGGTGCGCCCGGTCGGGAAGAAGATCGAGCGTCTGTCCCTGCTCTCCGGAGGCGAGCGCTCGCTCGCGGCCGTCGCGCTCCTGACGGCCATCTTCAAGGCACGCCCCAGCCCGTTCTACATCCTCGACGAGGTCGAGGCGGCGCTGGATGACGCGAACCTCGGGCGGCTGCTCGGCGTGTTCGAGCAGCTCCGGGCGTCGAGCCAGCTCATCGTGATCACGCATCAGAAGCGCACGATGGAGATCGCCGACGCGCTCTACGGTGTGTCGATGCGGCAGGACGGCGTCTCGGCCGTCGTCGGGCAGCGCGTGCGCGAGTCGGCCTCGGTCTAGGTCCGTACACCTACGCGCCGGGGCGGCCTGCCGTCAGAGCGGACTCGGGAGCGGCCGCGTGCCGTGCATCACGCCGTCCGGGTCGACGTGTGAGGCGGTGCGGCGGAGGCGGGCGATCGCCGGGGCACCGTAGGCGGCGGCGAGGTCCTGGCCGTCGCTGAGGAAGGTCGCGACGAGCCCGGTGGCGGTGTCGCTCTTCATGCCGTCGACCATGGTCGCGATCGCGGCGGTGGCGGGATGATCCGGTTCGACGGGGCCGGGCACCAGAGCGCTCATTCCGACGAGGGCTGCCGCCGTCACCGCACCCGCCACGCCGGTGTCTCGGCCGGGTGCGGCGATCGCACCGCCGAGCGGCCGCACTTGCACGAGGCTCAGCCCGTGCGGCGTTGCCGCCGTGAACGCCGTGAGGAGCCGGTCGACGACGTCCGCCGTCAGAGTCTCGAGCAGCAGACCGTGGTCGAGGGCGCCCACCGGGTCGACCGGCTCCGCGGCGACGGAGGGCAGGTCGTCGATCCCGAACGAGGCGACGGTGTCGGCGAGGGCCGTCGCGGCGCCGCGGAGCGGGCCGATCAGGGTTTCGGTGACCTCGGCATCCAGCAGCGAGACCACGTCGATGCTGCAGACCGTCGTGCCGCGCAGCGGTTCGGGAACCGTCGGCAGGTCCGGAAGGTTCATCAGCATGCCGCTGACCGTGACCTCGTCGGGCAGAGTCGGGACGACGCGGGCCAGAGCACCGAGCACGGCCGCGGCCGCGTCGGCGCTGTAGGTGAGCTTCCCGCCGTAGAGCATCCCCGAGGAGGCGGGCACCGGGAAGAGCCGGAACTCGACGGCTGTGACGACACCGAACAGCCCGCCGCCGCCGCGGACGGCCCAGAACAGCTCCGGATCGTGGTCGGCATCGGTGCGCACCGCGCGACCGTCGGGCAGCACCATCTCGATCGCCGTGACCGCGTTCGCGGCGAGGCCGAACGCGCGGCTGAAGGCGGAATGGCCGCCCGCGAGCGTGTAGCCCACGACGCTGACCGCGGGATTGCTCCCCGCGAGGGCGACGAGACCCGTCCCGGCGAGCGCCGTGAGCACCCGGCCCCAGTCGACGCCGGCGCCGGCGCGCGCCGTCCTCGCGGCGACGTCGATCTCCAGGTCGTCGAGGAGGGCCGGGCGGACGAGGAGGCATCCGCTGAGCGCTCCGCCCGCGCCGTGACCGTGGGGCTGCACCGTGACTCCCCACCCCGCGGCACGGGCCGCGGCGAGGATGCGGCGCACGTCGTCGACGTCGGCCGGAGTCACCACGGCCACCGGGTGCTGGTCGACGGCGCGGTTCCAGGCGAGCCGGGCACTCTCCCACGCCGGTTCGCCCGGGGCGATCAGCTGCCCCGACAGCGCGGACCGGAGCTCCGCGACCCCCTCATCGCGCCCGGTATCGGACACGGAGCCACCCTGATCGTCGTCGCGCATCTGTGCCCCTTCCCTCGACGCGCCCAGGGTAGCGGAGCCCCCCGACGCGTAGACCAGCGCTCCGCCGCCCGTAGGCTGGAGTCATGGCGGAGAATCCTTGGTCGCTCGGTCGCGCGCTGCGCGGCATGTTCGTCAAACCCACGATCGATGAGACGACATGGGACGACCTCGAAACGGCGCTGCTGACGGCGGACTTCGGGCCCGACATCACCGAGCGGCTCGTCGACGAGCTGCGCGAGAAGGTCGACCGCTACCGGACCACCGATCCGCGCGACCTGCAGCGCATGCTGAAAGAGACCCTCGAAGAGCACTTCGCGAAGTTCGACACGACGCTGCGCCTCACCGAACGCCCCGCGGTCGTGCTGGTCGTCGGGGTCAACGGGGTCGGCAAGACGACGACCATCGGCAAGTTCGCGAACTACCTCAAGCGGTTCGGGCGATCGGTCGTCGTCGGTGCCGCCGACACGTTCCGGGCGGCCGCGGTCGACCAGCTCGCCACGTGGGCCGAGCGGGGCGGGGCGACCATCGTCCGCCCCCAGCACGAAGGACAGGACCCGGCCTCGGTCGCCTACCAGACGATCGACTTCGCGAAGCAGAACGGCACCGAGATCGTGCTCGTCGACACGGCGGGCCGTCTGCACACGAAGGCCGGGCTGATGGACGAGCTGACCAAGATCCGCCGGGTCATCGAGAAGCAGGCCCCGATCAGCGAGGTCCTGCTGGTGCTGGATGCCACCACCGGCCAGAACGGTGTGATGCAGGCTGCGGCCTTCCTCGAGCACGCCGGTGTGACCGGCCTCGTGATCACGAAGCTCGACGGTTCGGCCAAGGGCGGCTTCGTGCTGGCCGTGCAGGAGCGCACCGGCATCCCCGTGAAGCTCCTCGGCCAGGGCGAGGGCATCGGCGACCTCACCGGTTTCACCCCGCACGTCTTCGCCGCCGCCCTCGTGGAGTGACGCGCCGACACGCCGCCGGGGTCGCAAACCGACGGCGAGGCTGGTTTCATGGGCGTATGGCGATTGAGCACGATTACTTCGGACTCCTGGAGTCCGGCCCCGACGGGTCGATCTTCTGGTCGGAGAGCGTCGAGCTGGGCGATCAGCACGTCATGATCGACCTCACGGCGCCGGACCAGGACGATGTCTCGGAGGCAGCGCTCGATGTCGCCGCGGCGATGATCTCCTCGCTCGAGGCGATCGACCTGAAGTCCCGCAACGCCATGGTCACCGAGCTCGACGACCGCACGAGCGAAGTCACCGAGTACCTCCTGCAGCAGCAGGAGGCCCACGGCGAGGAGATCGAGGACGTGCTCGTCGACGTCTCCGGCGACGTGCACATCGACATCATCCGCTCGCTGCAGCTCGTGAGCATGACGATCCTCGCCGACGAGCACGGCGGATCGGATCCGTTCGCGGTGCTCGAGTACGCGCTCGACCCCGACGACACCGACGAAGTGCTGCTCGTGAACCTCACGAGCGACGGCGATGTGCAATCGGTGACCAGCGCCGACTGAGTCAGACCGCCTGTGCGAACCCCGTGTCCGCCGACGCGGCGAGGTGCTCGAGGCCGGCGGGGACCGCGCGCCCCTTCGACGCCATCGACTGCGCC
>JACEFY010000258.1 GCA_016807485.1 Stenotrophomonas maltophilia
AGACGCGGCCGCCGCGCTTGTTCACGTCGGTCGCGTAGCCGTCGGGCAACCGCGTGATGAACTCGTCCGCCCCGACCGCGCGCGCGGCGGCCTTGATCTCGTCGAGGGTGGCGTCGGGCTTGCCCAGGGCGATGTTGTCGGCGACCGTCCCACTGAAGAGGTAGGCCTCCTGCGTCACCATGACGATGGCGCGACGGAGGTCTTTCGGGTGCAGCGCCCGCAGATCGACGTCGTCCAGGGTGACCTGGCCGCTCGAAGGGTCGTAGAAGCGCGAGACGAGCTTGGCGAGCGTCGTCTTGCCCGCGCCCGTCGTGCCGACGAGGGCGATGGTCTGCCCCGCCGGGATGTCGAGCGAGAAGTGCGGCAGGATCGTCCGGTCGCTCGAATAGCCGAAGACGACGTCCCGGAACTCGACGTGCCCGCGCGCCTTCCAGAGGTCGATCGGGCGGGTCGGATCGGGCACGGTCGGCTGCTCCTCGAGCACGCCCGACACCTTCTCCAGCGCCGCCGTGGCGGACTGGTAGGAGTTCAGGAAGAACGCCACCTCCTGCAGCGGCGAGAAGAAGTTGCGCACGTACAGCACCGCTGCCAGGAGCGTTCCGATGGCGAGCGACCCCTCCCCGACCCGCAGGCCACCCCAGAGGAGCACACCGGCGACGGCGAAGGCGGAGACGACCATCATGCCCGGCTCGAACGTGCCGAACAGGCGGAGCGAGCGCATGTTCACATCGCGGTACTGCCCCGACAGGCCGCCGAACTCGTCGTCGTTGCGCCGCTCCTTGCGGAACGCCTTAACGGCGCGGATGCCGGTCATCGACTCGACGAACTTCACGATCACCTTCGCGCTGACGACCCGCGACTCGCGGTACGCGCGCTGCGAGTTGCGGTAGAACCAGCGCATCAGGAAGAAGAGCGGCACCCCGGCGACGGCCAGGACGATGCCCGACCGCCAGTCGATGAGCAGCAGGGCGATCAGCGTGAAACCGCCGTAGAGGATGCCGGAGACGAGCTCGTTGAGACCTCCGTCGAGGAGTTCGCGGATGGAGTCGAGGTCGCTCGTCTGCCGGGAGATGATGCGGCCCGACGTGTACGACTTGTGGAATTCCAGGCTGAGCCGCTGCGTGTGCAGGAAGATGCGCTTGCGGAGGTCGAGCATGACCGCCTGGGTGAGACGCGCGGCGACGACGGCGTACCAGCCGATGAGGGCCGCGCCGCCGACGCCCGAGACGAGGTAGACGGCCACGATGACGATCGTCGGCATCCAGTTCGCCTCGTCGATCACCTGCGGGAGCGCCGTGTTGATGCCGTACGCGATGAGCGCGGGACCGGCCACGCGGAGAGCCGTGGAGATCACCAGCACGATGCCGGCGAGCGCCAGCTGCATCTTCAGCGGGCTGACGAGCGACCCCAGGAGCCGAAGGGAGCGGCGGCGGATCACCCGCGACTCGTCGCGCGTGTAGTCGGAGCGGTCTTCGCCGCTGGTTCCGGTGACGGTGGCGCTCACAGGTTCCCCTCCTCGATCTCGCTCTCGGGCTGTCTCGCGGGTGCACCGGTCGGCCCCTGCGCCTGCCGGAGGGCATCCTCGAGGCTCGAGATCACGTGACGGTAGTGCTCGCTCGTGCGGAGCAGGTCGCTGTGGGTGCCGACGGCGGTGACGCGGCCCGCTTCGAGGAGGGCCACCCGGTCGGCCAGCATGACGGTCGACGGCCGATGCGCGACGACGAGGGTCGTCGTGGCGGCCATGACGTGCCGGAGGGCGTCTTCGACGAGGGCCTCGGTCTCGACGTCGAGCGCCGACAGCGGGTCGTCGAGCACGAGCACGGCCGGGCGCGCCGCGACGGCACGGGCGAGCGCGAGACGCTGCCGCTGACCGCCGGAGAGGCTGAGCCCCTCTTCGCCGATCACGGTGTCGACCCCGTCGGGCAGGTCTTCGACGAAGGCGGCCTGGGCGACGTCGAGCGCTTCGCGCAGCACGGCCTCGGCCTCGGGGCTTCCCGGGGCGAGGTCTTCGCGACCGAGCAGCACGTTCTCCCGCACGGTCTGCGAGAAGAGCGTCGCGTCTTCGAACGCCATCCCCACGTGGGTGCGCAGGTCGCGCAGGCTGAGATCGCGCACGTCGACGCCGTCGAGGGTCACGCGGCCGGCGCGTCTCTACGACGTGACCGCCGGCAGCGTCGTGAGCGTCGTCTTGCCCGACCCGGTGAGGCCCACCAGCGCCATGGTCTCGCCGGGCTCCAGCACCAGGTCGATGCCGTCGAGCAGGTCGCGCTCGTCGGCGGCGGCATCCTGATAGCGGAAGTGCGCACCCTCGAACGCGAGCGCGCCGCGCGCGGCGGGCAGCGCGATCGGCGAGGCGGGGTCGGTGATGGTGTTCTCCTCGTCGAACACCTCGTAGATGCGGTCGGTGGCGGTACGGGCGTCGAGCAGGAAGGAGAAGAGGAATCCGATCGACTCCATCGGCCAGCGCAGCACGGTGGCCATCGCGAAGAAGGCGACGAGCTCCGCGACGCTCAGCTGGCCGAGCTGGGCGAGCACGATGCCGACGCCGAGGCACAGCGCGAACGCGATGTCGGGGAGGAGCACGAGCCAGAACCAGATCCATCCGACGGCGCGTGCCTTGCTGAGCTCGGTCTCACGCAGGGTCTCGGCCTGGCGCGTGAACTTCTGCAGCGCGTGGCCGCCGCGTCCGAAGGCCTTCAGCACCCGGATGCCGTGGACGCTCTCCTCGACCGCGGTCGCCAGGTCGCCCGCCTGATCCTGGCTCTGGCGCGTGAGGCTGCCGTAGCTGCTCTCGAACCGGTATCCGGCATACCAGAGGGGTGCGCAGACGACGAGGAACGTCAGGACGAGCGCCCAGTGCCAGCGGAAGAGCAGCGCCGCGCCGACGATGATCGTGAGGACGTTGACGACGAGCAGCACCACGCCGAACGCGAGCCAGCGGCGGAGCATGCTGATGTCCTGCATCATCCGGCTGAGGAGCTGGCCCGACTGCCACCGGTCGTGGAAGGAGACCGGCAGCCGCTGCAGGCGCTCGTAGAACCCCGTGCGGATGGTGTACTCGACCGCGGTCGAGGGCGCCAGCACGAACCAGCGGCGCAGCCAGACCATCAGGGCCTCAAGGAGACCGAGCACCAGTACGGCGACGGCACCCCAGACCAGCTGCGTCTGGTCGCCGGAGCTGATGGGACCCTGCACGAGCACTTCGAGCACGAGCGGGATCGACAGCGCCAGGAGCGCCGCGACGAGCGCGCTGCTGGCGCCGAGGATGAGCCGGGGCAGCACCGGCTTGGCGAAGGGATAGAGGCGCGCCAGGGCGCGCGGCGTCGACAGCCGGGGCTGCTTATCGAGGGGTGTCGCGGCAGAAGAGGTCATGATCCTTGACGGGGTGGTGGTGCGGATGCCGGGGACGGCGGAGAACGGCGAGGAGATGCGGGCGCGGCGGCGCCCGGACGAAGCCCGGAGGGGACGTGCGGGTGGCGGGAAGTCCGCCGGGGAACGGTGCGGACTAACCCCGACGCGTCCGGAGCCCCCGCGCAGGGGCGGTAGCCGGCTTCGTGGCGATGACGATGGCCTGATACACAGCTACCTCCTCGGTGGGGCGGACACGGTGCCGAAGATCCCCGGTCGGAGGACGCGACAGCCCTCCAGACTATGCCCGCGCGTTCACCGCGTGCAAGTCATCCGCGGAGATCGACGCCTCTCGTGCGAGCAGCGATCGCTTCACCTCGACGCCCCAGGCGAATCCCCCGAGCGAGCCGTCGCCGCGCAGCACGCGGTGGCACGGGACGAACAGGGCGGGGGCGTTGCGGGCGCAGATGGATGCGGCAGCGCGCACCGCGGCGGGCCGTCCGAGTTCCGCGGCGAAGTCGCGGTAGCTCGGCGGGCGGCCCGGC
>JACEFY010000259.1 GCA_016807485.1 Stenotrophomonas maltophilia
GTTCCGCCTCTTCGCGCCCTACCGCGGCATCCCGAAGGTCACGGTGTTCGGGTCGGCGCGCACCCGCCCCGACGACGCCCTGTACCGGCAGGCATCGCGCGTGGCGGCACTGCTCGCCGAGCGCGGCTGGATGGTCGTGACCGGCGCCGGGCCCGGCATCATGCAGGCCGCAGCGGAAGGCGCCGGGCCGGAGCGGTCGCTCGGGGTCTCGATCCGGCTGCCGTTCGAGGAGAAGCCGAACGCCGTCATCGGCTCGACGGCCAACAACGTCGCCATGAAGTACTTCTTCACGCGCAAGCTCATGCTCGTCAAGGAATCACGCGGATTCGTCTGCGTGCCGGGTGGGTTCGGGACCCTCGACGAGATGTTCGAGCTGCTCACCCTCCAGCAGACGGGGAAGGCGGAGCCGACTCCCATCGTGCTGCTGGACGCGGCCGGGGGCGACTTCTGGGGCGGCTTCCGGCGGTACGTCGACGAGCACCTCGTCCCCGCCGGGGTGATCTCGCCCGACGACCTCGACCGCGTCCTCATCACCGACTCCGTCGATGCCGCCGCCGAGGAGATCACCGGCTTCTGGCGCAACTACGACTCGATGCGCTGGGTCGGCGGCCGGCTCGTCCTGCGCCTGCGGGCCGAGCCGACGCCCGCCGAGGTCGCGGACTTGAACGACCGCTTCGCGCACCTGCTCGCGGGCGGGCGCATCGAATCCCGTGGGCCGCTCCGCGCCGAACGGGAGGATGCCGACCGGCTCGATCTTCCCCGCCTCGTCCTGCGGTACGACCAGTTCCGGGTGGGGTCGCTGTTCCACCTCATCCGCGCGATCAACGCGCTCGGCAGTGCGCCCGCGCCGCCGGGGCCGCCGCGGGCGAACGCGTGACGTTCAGAGTCGGGCGTAGCGCGCGCGGAAGAAGCAGAAGATGCCGTAGGCGATGAAGCCCGCGCCGACGAGTCCCACCAGGAACGGCCCGAGATAGACGCCGAGGAGGGCTTGGATCGCGCCGTCGAGCCCGCCCGCCGATTCGGCATCGACCTTGACGGCCGCCACCAACAGCAGCACGCCGACGATCGCGAGCGCGATGCCCTTCGCGATGAATCCGACGACGCCGAGGGTCGTCACCACGCCGCCCATCGGCCCGGACGGGACGGAGACCTTCTTCTCGAAGCTCCGCAGCACCCCCATCACGATGAACGAGATCCCGCCGATGCCGATGCCGAGCCCGATGAGGGCGAGGAGCCAGGGTCCGCCGGCGAGGCTCAGCACGCCGCGGCTCGCCGCCTTCGCGGCGTCATCGCCGTCGGGCCGGGCTCCCAGTGCCACGGATGCCGCGATCACGCCGAGGGCGATGAAGACGACCGCCTGCCCCCACTCCGACACCCGCACGCCCCACTTCTTCACGTCCGATGCGCGGCTGACGATGATCCCTTCGAGCACGTGCCAGACCCCGAGAGCGATCATCAGCAGCGCCAGGGTCCACAACGCCACGAAGCCGAGCGGTGCGCCTGCGATCGCGAGGAAGGCGCCCGCCTGATCACTCTCTCCGCGCGCGCCGAACGCGATCGTGAGGACGATGGCTCCGATGAGGGCGTGCACCACCCCGTTGGCCGCATATCCGCCCCGGGCGAGTGCGCGCAGCGGCGCGCTGGTCGCGGCATCCCGGGCCGCCTCCTTGACCTGATCGCCCGCCATTCACGACTCCGGATCGGCGGCACCGGGCGTGGGGGCCGCGATCCACGGCGGTCCGAGCGGCACCACCCGGCGCCCCATCGTGCGCCAGTAGAACTTCTCCAGCAGCATGTACGCCGCCAGCGCCGAGGCGAGGAGCAAGAAGACCGATCCCGCGACGGCGAACCCCTCGCCGGCGCCGAACGCTCCCGCGGTCTGCAGCCCGAGTCCGGCGGAGACGCAGAGCAGGGTCACCGGAAGGACGCTGTTGTGCATCGCGCCGGCGGGCACGAATCCGAGGGCGATCACCGAGAACATCAGCGTGAACACGCCGCGCGCGGGCCCCTCGACCTCGAAGACGCCGAGCTCGCCGCCGAGCAGGAACCCGGGCATGCAGATCCAGTACCAGCCGAACGCGTTGTAGACGAGGAAGTGGAAGTCGTCGCCTTGGAAGTACGACAGCATGCCCGCGGTCACCTGCACGACACCGCCGAAGACCGCACCCACCCAGAAGACCGGGCTCTCGTTCTGCACGCCGAGATGCTCGAGCTGGGCCGTCAGCGTCGCGATGACGAAACCGAGCAGGCCGATGAGGCCGGGATCGGCCGTCGACGCGGATGCCGCGGCGCTCGCGCGCGGAGGGCGGCCCGGGGTGCGCAGACTCATGCGCCCAGTATGGCCGGGGTGGGCGCCCGGGGCATCACCCCGACCCGCGCCCCACCTCCGGACGGACGCCATCGGGTAACGTTGATGGGATGGCGACGGGGTGACCCGGCGTCGAGAGCTGAATAGGGAGGCCAAAGTGGATATCGATCTGGGACTGCTGCGCACGGTGGAGCGCGAGAAGGAGATTCCCTTCGACGAGCTGGTCCACATCATCGAGCAGGCGATCTTGACCGCCTACGCGAAGCACACCTCCCCGGACGGCGAACTGCCCTCCGGAACGCGCGCGGTGCTCGACCGGAAGACCGGTCACGTCGCCGTGTTCGTTCCACTGCTCGACGAGGACGACGTCGTCGTCGGCGAAGAGGAATCCACGCCCGACGACTTCGGCCGCATCGCCGCGTTCGCCGCCAAGCAGGTCATCAGCCAGCGCCTCCGCGACATCGCCGACGACGCGATCCTCGGCGAGTTCCGCGGCAAGGAGGGCGACATCGTCGCCGGGGTCATCCAGCAGGGCCCCAACCCGCGGATGATCCACGTCGACCTCGGCTCGATCGAGGCGATCCTGCCTCCCGAAGAGCAGGTCGCCGGCGAGGAGTACCCGCACGGGGCCCGCCTGCGGGTCTACGTCACGGGAGTCTCCAAGGGCACGAAGGGCCCGCAGATCACGGTCTCGCGCACCCACCCCGGGCTCGTCCGCAAGCTCTTCGCCCTCGAGGTCCCCGAGATCGCGTCGGGGCTCGTCGAGATCGTCTCCCTCGCGCGCGAGGCCGGCCACCGCACGAAGATCGCGGTGAAGGCCAACGATCCGGCCATCAACGCCAAGGGCGCCTGCATCGGCGAGCTCGGCCGCCGCGTGCGTGCGGTGACGGAAGAGCTCGGCGGCGAGAAGATCGACATCGTCGACTACGACCCGGAGCTCGCGAAGTTCGTCGCCAACGCGCTCTCGCCGGCGAAGGTGACCTCGAGCTTCATCCTCGATGCGACCATCAAAGCAGTCCGCGCCCTCGTGCCGGACTACCAGCTGTCGCTGGCCATCGGCAAGGAGGGCCAGAACGCCCGCCTGGCGGCGAAGCTCACCGGCGCCAAGATCGACATTCAGCCCGACTCGATTCTGGAAGACGCGTGACGGGGTAGGATGGAACCTGTTCGAACGTGCGTGGGATGCCGCGCGCGTGCCCCCCGCTCCGCACTCCTCCGGGTTGTGGAGCAGAACGGCACCCTCGTCTCCGACGAGAGGGCCGTCCTCCCCGGGCGGGGCGCGTGGGTGCATGCCACGGATGAGTGCCTCGGCACCGCCATCCGGCGCCGCGCGTTCGAACGAGCATTACGTGTGTCCGGCCCGCTGGACACGCAGACCTTACCCACCACCCACCAGCGAAACGGCTGAACGGCTATGGACTCACAGTGAACGGCTCGAAATGAGACCCGTCCGCCAATAACGGTCTGCCCTGTCCGGGGGAGACCTCAGACAGGAGAATTGTGGCTAACGCCAAACCCCGCGTACACGAGATCGCATCCGAACTCGGTGTCGACAGCAAGGTCGCGCTTGCAAAGC
>JACEFY010000026.1 GCA_016807485.1 Stenotrophomonas maltophilia
GCGGTTACGCGCTCCCGCTGGGTGCCTACATCCGGAAGGGTGACGACCTCCGCTTCGAGCCGAACCTCGTGACGCTCGCCGCCGTGGCGATTCCGTTGGTCTGGGTGGTGGGACGGGCGCTCAGTCGCATCATCCGTGCTCTCAAGCGCTGACACCGCCGTCGCCGCGGTCCTGCACCGCGCAGCCACAGAGGTCGCCGACGCGTGGAAGCGCATCGGACCCGCGCCGATCACGCTGATCGACGGGCGCTCCGGCTCGGGGAAGTCGACGCTGGCCGCCGAGCTCGTGCGTCGGAGCGCCGGCCTCGTCCAGCTGGTCGAGCTCGATGACCTCTACCCGGGCTGGGACGGTCTGGAAGCGGGCGTCGAAGAAGCGCTCCTGCGCGTCATCGGGCCCCACGCCACCGGTGACCGTGGGCGTTGGCGGCGTTGGGATTGGGTGCGCGACGCGTGGGCGGAGGAGCACACCATCGATCCTGCGCGGCCGCTGCTGGTCGAAGGAGCCGGCGTCTTGGATGAGCGTACCGCCGCTCTCGCGGATGTGTCCGTATGGCTCGAGTCGCCGGCATCCTCACGGAAGCGCCGCGCGCTCGGCCGCGACGGCGACACGTACCGTCCCCACTGGGAGCAGTGGGCGCGGCAGGAAGACGCCCACCTCGCCGCGCATCGTCCGGCAGCCCTCGCGACGTTGACCTTCGCGGTGCCCTGACCGTCGGGGTGCCCAGGTCAGTCGTCGAGAGCTCTGACCAAGCCATCGAGGCGGTAGCCGAGCCAGTCGTAGACCCCGAACCGCGGGTCGTCGTAGGCGTGGTCGTCGTCGGTACTGATTCCGAGGCGGCTCGCGAGCACGAGCCGGAGCGCGCTCAGCGTGCGCAGCCACGCACGGGCGCTCTCGGAGTCCAGCGTGACGCGCAGTCGATCATCGAACGCCCCCGGTTCGAGGGAATCCGGCGACAGCCGTTCCCCGTCGCGCAGGAGCGTCCAGGCGACCCGCTGCGCGTCGTCTCGCCGCCGGTCCAGCAGATCGGACTGGGTGAGGCGACGGAACTCGCTCGCGGCCGCATCGTCGTCGCGGTACGCGTCGGGTACCAGACGGGCCACGGCGGGGTCGTCGGTCGGGTCGTCGTCCGTTCCGCCGGACAGCACTTCCAAGAACTGCTCGACCAGATCGGTCAGATGGGCCGCCTCGATGAGGGAGAGCTCGAGCTCGAGCGGCGCGCTCACGTGCCCGCCTCCCGCACCGTGGCCCACAGTCCGTAGTCGTGCATCGCCTGCGCGTGCAGCTCCATCTGCTCGCGGGCGCCCTCCGCGACGACCGCCTGCCCGTCGTGGTGGACGGCGAGCATGAGCTGTTCAGCCCGCTCGGCGGATACGCCGAAGTACTCCCGGAAGACGTACGCGACGTAGCTCATGAGATTGACGGGATCGTTCCAGACGACGGTCTGCCACGGTCCCGCGTGTGCCGCGTCGAGGCGGAGGTGGGGATCGTCGAGGGGCAGGGCCGTGCTCATCACGCCCACCCGAGCTCGTGCAGGCGTGCGTCGTCGATCCCGTAGAAGTGCGCGATCTCGTGCACGAGCGTCGTGTGCACCTCGTCGCGGAGCTCCGCCAGATCGTCGCACGCGTGCAGATGCGGCTCGCGGTAGACGATGATGCGGTCGGGGAGCTCGCCCATGCCGTAGCGATCGCGCTCGGTGAGGGCGAGCCCGTCGTAGAGGCCCAGCAGATCGAGGCTGCCGTCTTCCGACCGGTCTTCCACCACGAACACGAGGTTGTCGAGGCCGTCGAGCATCGCGTCCGGGAGTCGGCCGAGTTCGTCCGTCACGAGGGCATCGAAGGATGCTGCATCCATCTCGATCATGACGCCCTCCCGACCGGGGAGTATTTGGGGTGAGTAACGGGGCTCGAACCCGCGACATCGGCCACCACAAGGCCGCGCTCTACCAACTGAGCTATACCCACCATGTGCCCACGTCCGGGCAACCCGACAAGTGTATTACAGCTCGCGGGCGAACGACGACACGGTCGAGGCGGCGGCCTCCCGCGCCTCGTCGGAGGTCGGCCCCGGGGCGGCGACGAACACCGCCTCGCGGTAGTAGGCCAGCTCGCGGATCGACTCCCGGATGTCGGCAAGAGCGCGGTGACCGCCGTCTTTCGCCGGCGCGTGGAAGTAGGCGCGCGGATACCACCGGCGCGACAGTTCTTTGACGCTCGACACGTCGATGTTGCGGTAGTGCAGCCAGCGGTCGACGCGGGGCATGTACTTCGCCAGGAACATCCGGTCGGTGCCGATCGTGTTGCCGCCGAGCGGTGCCTTGCCCTCGGGGGCGAACCGCTGGATGTACTCGAGGACCTCGAACTCGGCCTCGGCGAGGCTCACACCGTGGGGGATCTCCTCGAGCAGCCCCGAGGCCGCGTGCATGTTCGTCACGAAGTCGTTCATGTTCGCCAACGCGGAGTCGTCGGGCTTGATGACGATCTGGAAGCCCGGGTCGAGCGCGTTCAGCTCGAAGTCGGTGACGATGACGGCGATCTCGACGAGCTCGTCGACGGCCAGGTCGAGACCGGTCATCTCGCAGTCGATCCACACGATCCGGTCGTTCTCCGCGGCATTCACCATGTGGTCATCCTAACGAGGGCACCGACACGCGGTCCGGCGGACCCGGGCGTCGACGTCGACGGCGTCCCCCCAGGAGGATTCGAACCCCCGACCTTGCGGGTAGAAACCGCTCGCTCTTCCGCTGAGCTATGGAGGGTGGTGAGGCGCCTTCTACCGTAGCGCGCCGGACGCCCGAGACGAGTCTCGGCGCCGCCGGATGCGTAGGCTGACGGCACGGGCACCGCGAGGAGGCAGTTGCGTGAAAGAGTTCGCCGAGTTCCTCTTCGGCATCGCCGCGACCCAGCCGGCCGAGTACCGTCGCCTCCTCCGACTGCGCGCACGCGTGTACCGCCGGGTGGCGCCGCTCGCGGCCGAGGTGCACCGGAGCGCCGAACCGGTCGGATTCGGCGAGTGGGGTGACGATGCGTTCTCGCCCATCTCGGCGGGTGACGCCTGGGGCGACGTCTTCGACTGCGCCTGGCTGCATCTGCGGGGAACCGTGCCGGAGGGCATCGAGCGTCCGGTTCTCCTGCTCGGCATCCGCGGCGAAGCGCTCGTCCACGACGCGCACGGCGCGCCGCTGGATGCCGTCAGCACGGTGTTCCAGCAGGCGGATCTCCCGCACTCCGGCGGTGGATTCCGGCCGGTGCGGGGCGTGGACTTCCGCTCCGGCGCCGTGGAGGTGTACGCCGACGTCGCGCACAACGGCGTCATCCTGTACGAGATCGGCAAGGGGAAATACCGGGGCGCCTGGATCGCCGAGCGTGACGACGAGGCGTTCGCCCTCTACTACGACTATCTGACCCTGGTCGTGCTCGCCGGCGCCACGGACGACGCCACGCTGGCGGCCGAGATCACCGCGGCCCTCCGCGATGCGTTCTCCCGCGCCGCCACGGACGATGTCGCGGGGGCCCGGCGGGCGCTCGCGCCGCTGCTCGCCTCCCCGTCCGAGAGCGACTTCTCCTACACGGCGATCGGTCACGGCCACCTCGACATGGCCTGGCTGTGGCCGTTGCGCGAGACGCACCGGAAAGCCGCACGTACCTACACCCGCCAGCTCAACAACCTCGACGACGAGGCGGCGTTCCGCTATGGGACGAGCCAGCCGCAGCAGCTGCTGTGGATGAAGGAGGAGCATCCCGCACTCTTCGCCCGCATCAAGGGCGCCGTGGCGTCGGGCCGCATGGAGCTGCAGGGAGGGTTCTGGGTCGAGCCGGACACCAACCTGCCCGGTGGCGAGTCGCTCATCCGCCAGGCACTGCTCGGGCGCCGCTTCTACGAGGAGGAGTTCGGCATCGGCCGTGACGACCTCCGCGTCTGCTGGCTTCCCGACACCTTCGGATACAGCGGCAACCTCCCGCAGATCCTGCGCGGTACCGGCATGACCTTCTTCCAGACCATCAAACTGGCGTGGAACAAGGTCACCGACTTCCCCTACCGCACGTTCACGTGGGAGGGCATCGACGGCTCGAGCGTGCTCGTCCACATGCCGCCCGAAGGTGACTACAACAGTCGAGGCGCCGCCGACGGTCTGCTCAAGGGCGTGCGGCAGTATCCCGAACGCGATCTGGGGTCGGCGCTGCTGGTCTTCGGCTCCGGCGACGGCGGCGGCGGTCCGGGGGAGGTCCACCTCGAGTTGCAGCGCAGGGAGCGTTCCCTGCGGGGCCTGCCACAGGTGGTGCCCGGAACCGCGCACGAGTTCTTCCTCGCCCTCGAGCGACGCGACATCGCGCACACTCACCGCGGCGAGCTGTACCTGCAGACGCACCAGGGCACGTACACGACCGCCGCGGCGACCAAGATGCACAACCGGCGCAGCGAGCGGCTGCTGCACGAGGCCGAGGCGCTCGCAGCGTTGACCGGACGTCAGAGCCGAGCCACGCTCGAGCCGCTCTGGCGTGACATCCTTCTGAACCAGTTCCACGACATCATCCCGGGCTCTTCCATCGAGCGGGTCAATCGCGAGGCGGCCGAGACCTACCGTCGCGTCGGGAGCGCGCTCGAGGCGTTCATCGCACCGCTCGTGCGCGCGCTCCCGACGGATCGTGTCGGGCCCGCCGCGCTGAACCTCACCTCGCTGCCGCGCCGCGAGCACGTGCGCGTCGACGACGTCTGGCATCTCGCCGACGTCGCGCCCTACGCCGGCGCCGCCCTGCAGCCGGCGGAGCCTGCCGCGGCTCTGCGCGCCGAGGGCGATCTGCTCGCCAACGACCTGCTGACCCTGCGGTTCGGGGCTTCGGGGGAGATCGTGTCCTGCGTGGATGCCGGGGGCGTCGAGCACGCCGGTGCGGGGCTCAACCGGCTCGTGCTGCACGACGACCCGTACGTCTTCCCGTTCAACGCCTGGGACATCGACCCGCGGTACCTCGAGCGTTCGCCCCGCATCCTCGCGCCCGTGCGGGTCGAAACGCGCATCGACGGTCCCATGGCCCTGCGGCGCACGCGCTACCGCGGGCCGGGTGTCGAGATCGTCCAGACCGTCGTGGTCGAGTCGGGATCCGCTCTGGTGCGCTGCCACACCCGGGTGGAGTGGCGCCAGAAGCACCACATGCTGCGCGCGGAGTTCCGCCCGTCGCACTATGGACCGACGGTGAAGTGCGAGATCCAGTTCGGCCATATCGAGCGGCCGACCACGCAGCGCACCGACGTCGAGAAGGCGCAGTTCGAGGTCTGCGCACACAAGTGGATCGCCGTGACCGACGAGACGGCCGGCTTCGGGCTCGTCAACGACGGCAAGTACGGCCACCGCGTGAAGGACTCTCTGATCAGTCTCGCGCTGCTGCGGGCGCCGACCTTCCCCGATCCGACGGTCGATCGGGGTGCGCACGAGTTCACCTACGGCTTCCTTCCGCTGCCTGCCGGCGATGTCGCCCCCGCCGTCGCCGCCGGCTACCGGCTCAACAACCCGCTCCGCATCGCCCGCGACATCTCGCTCGCGAGCGTTGCGTCGACGACGGATGCCGGTGTCGTGATCGAGACGATCAAGCCCGCTGAAGACGGCGACGGGGTCATCCTCCGGCTCTACGAGAGCCTCGGCCGTGCCGCCTCGACCGGCGTTCGGACGACGATCCCGCACCGGATCGCGGTCGAGCCCGACATGCTCGAAACGGGCGAGGAGCCGGTCGATCTCGCCGCGCTCGCCTTCACCCCGTTCCAGATCCGGACCCTGCGGCTGCGCCCGTGACCATGGCGCACGGGCGTCCGGCGGCGTAGCGTCGGAGGCACCACGAGAGGGGCGCCATCATGAGTTCAACGGGTCTGTGGGTCGCGTACGGCAGCGAGGGCAACGTCGTCGGCAGTGTGCGCAAGGCCGACGACGGCTACACCGTCACCATGGCGGGTGCCGACGCCAGTCTCGGGACGTATCCGTCGATGGACATCGCCAAGAACGCGTTGCACGGGCATCTGACCCCCGGCGCCGACTGGCCGCAGTTCCGCGAGCACTGATCTCTCACGCGGGTTGTGCCGTGCGTGCGAGGCGCGCGGCGCGCGCGCGGCGATGGTCGAACGGCGGAAGCGCGATGTGGACGAGGGGCCCGATGCACGCGGCGAAGATCACCGTGCCGAGCCCGACGGTCCCGCCCAGCAGCCATCCGGCGACGAGCACGCTCGCCTCCACGCCGAGGCGTGCGGCCCAGATCGGCCAGCCGAGGCGCGAGTTGAGTCCGGTCATGAGTCCGTCGCGCGGACCGGGACCGAAGTCCGCGCCGATGTAGAGTCCCGACGCGACGGCGACCAGCAGCATCCCCCCGATGAACAGGAGCAGGTCCCACCAGAACCCGGGCACGTGCGGGACGAGGGCGATGGTGGCCTGCATGCTCGTCCCGACGAGAAGGATGTTGGCGACCGTGCCGAGTCCGGGGCGTTGCCGGAGCGGGACCCACAGCAGCAGTACGAGGAAGCCGACGATGTTGGTGACCCAGCCGATGCCGATGCCGGTCTGGAGGGACACCCCCTGCGCGAAGACCGTCCACGGGTCCAGCCCGATTCCGGCTTGGACCATGACGCCGCACCCGGCTCCGAACAGGACGAGGCCGATCAGGAGTTGCGCGAGGCGGAGGATCATCATGAGTCCATCCAATCGCACAATTGGACCCTGACCATCAGTCCAATTGGACTACGGTGGACCCATGGACTCCCGACTGACCGCGCGGGCGCTCGCCACCGCGTTGGGCGGCTGGCGCACGCGTGAACCGGCTTACGAGGCGCTCGCGGACGGCATCCGGCTCCTGTGCCTCGACAATCGGCTGGTGCCCCGCACCGCTCTGCCGGCGGAGCGCGAGCTCGCCGCGGCCCTGCAGCTGAGCCGCACGACGGTCGCGACCGCCTACCGGAGTCTCCGCGACACCGGTCATATCGAGAGTGTCCGCGGCTCCGGCAGCGTCACGCGTCCGCTCGGTCGACGCGACCTCGGACGGGAGGCGGTGGCCGACGATGACGTCGACCTCCAGCAGGCCAGCCCCGCCGCGTGGCCGGGTCTGGCCGGCGTCATGAGCGAGACGGCGCTCGAGGCGGCATCGCTCGTGGCCCGTTCCGGCTACGACGTGCTGGGCGCGCCCGCGCTGCGCGCGCGGCTCGCCGAGCGCTACACCGCGCGCGGCATCCCCACGACGCCCGACCAGATCATCGTCACGACGGGAGCGCAGGCTGCCATCCACCTGCTCGCGGGCGTGCTGCTGCGGCGGGGCGACCGGGCGGTCATCGAGACCCCCACCTACCCGCACGCCGCCGAGGCGCTGCGGGAAGCCGGCGCACGTCTCGTCGGGGTGCCGGTCACGGAGGACGGCTGGGACCTGGACCGCGCAGCGCAGGCATTCGCGCGCACGTCGCCGACCCTCGCCTACCTGATGCCCGCCTATCAGAATCCGACGGGTCGCAGCATGACGGGTGCCGAGCAGGCCGCGATCGCGGAGGCCGCGGACCGCGCGGGCTCTGCACTCGTGATCGACGAGACGACGGCCGAGCTGGCCATCGACCCGCGACCTGTCGGAGCAGCGTTCGTGGACGATGCGCTCGTCGCCCACGGGAGCATCATCCGGGTGGGGTCACTCGGGAAGACCGTCTGGGGCGGGCTGCGCGTCGGTTGGATCCGCGCGGAGCCCGATCTCATCACGCGCCTCGTGGCCGCGCGGCCACGCCGGGACCTCGGGACCCCGGAGTTCGAACAGGCCGTCGCGACGCGTCTCATCCCGCTCATGCCGGAGATCCTGCTGCAGCGATCGGCCCTCCTCCGCGAAGGGAGGGATGCCGTGACCGACGCGCTCCGGCAGGAGCTGCCGGCCTGGCGCGTGCCGCACGTGACGGGCGGTGTCGCCCTGTGGGTCGAACTGGATGCCCCGCTGAGCTCTGGCCTCGTGCTGGCCGCGCGCGCGCACGGCGTGTACCTCTCGGCAGGGTCCCGTTTCGCCGTCGACGGCGGTCACGAGCGTCACCTCCGCATTCCCTTCACTGCGCCCGTCGAGCAGCTCCGCCGGGCGGTCGACGTGCTCGCGCGCGTCTGGCCGACCGTGCGCGCGGCGGCGCCGTTCTCCGGCGGCGAGCTGCTGGACGCGGTGATCTGACTCACCGGAGAAGGCGGAGACACTCGAGCGCCTCTGCGGGGCGCCAGAACTCGCCGATGTCACGGAACGCGCCCGTCGACGGGTGATAGCGCCGGGCGCGGAAGCGCTCGTCGCCCGCGTCGCCGACGGCGACGAGCTGGCCGAGCGCCCGCCCCGCGCGGTCGAGCACGCGCCACCTCGTCGTACCGATCGGGATGACGCGCACACCGACCGCATCGGCGAGCGAGGACGTGAGCTCCGTGGTCGTCATCTCAGGCTCCTCTCCGGTGACGTCCGTCACGCTACGCGCACCCACCGACACCGCCCGCTCGGGTCGCCGCGCGACCACCTGAGCGGATCTCCCTCCCCAGCCGCGGATCCCGTCGACCTCTCCACAGATGGGGCTTCTCCCGCCCCGCGCCGTGAGGTGGGGCGCCACTCTGGGGGTGCTCCGGCATCCGGAGGGCACCCGGATGCCGGAGCGGGCCGAAGACCGTCTTCGGCACGGGAGAGAGGATCCGTCATGACCGAATACATCACCATCGTCGGCAACATCGCCGGCGACCCCGAGCGCCGTGCGCTCCCTTCCGGAGAGCCGATCGCGAAGTTCCGCGTCGCGGCGACGACGCAGAAGCGCGGGGACGACGGCGTCTGGGTCGACGCCCACACGAGCTGGTACGCGGTGTCGGCCTTCCGTCGACTCGGCGAACACGCCCTGGCCTCGCTCCGCCGCGGTCAGCGGGTGATCGTGACCGGGCGGTTCCGCGTGCGCACATGGGACAACCCGAATGGCACGCGCGGCACGGAAGCGGAGATCGACGCCGACGCGGTCGGGCACGACCTTCTCTTCGGCACCACCACCTTCCAGCGCGACGAGCGCAATCGCGCCACGACTCGGCCCGCGCCCGAGTCGTCACCAGACGAGGTGTGGGCCACACCCGGGGAAGCACCGGATGCGCCGCGCACCGACGCCGACGGGGGTGCCGACGGCGCCGACGATGCACCGCATCCCGAGCGCGATCTCGTGGGTGCGACCACCTGGGACACGCGGTCGCCGGGGGACACGACGCCGTTCTGACCGGACCGGCTGCACAGGAACCGGGCCCTAGACTGCTCGGGTGCGCCGAACCGTCCGTCGATTCCTCCGCTCGTCCGCGGCCGTGGCAGCGGTCGTGATCGGCGCGTCGACGTGGGCGGCGTGCGCTCCGGTTCCGCAGCCGTCGCCCCCGAGCCCCACGGCCGCTGTCACGTCGTCGCCCCCGCCGACCGCGCCGACGCCGCCTGCCCCGGCGCTCGTGCCGGAGGGATCCGCGGATGAGAACCTGCCGTTCTTCACGAGCGTCGTGAACGGGGTCTGGGCCGCCGATCAGAGCTACCAGGGGCGCGCCTACATCGATGCGCTCGTGGCGGCAGGGTTCCCCAAAGCCGACATGGAGCTCACGAACGATCGCACCACGGTCGACAACCCCGCCGACGCGATCCAGTTCTCCGTGCGGTGGCAGGGGGAGTGTCTCGTCGGTCAGGTGGGGCCGTCGACGCCCGTGCCGACGGCCGTCGTGCTGCCGGAGGTCCCCGGGGGCACCTGCCTCATCGGGCAGACGCGGCCCATCGACTGGTGAGCCCCGCGGTCGTCCGCACGTAGACTGGGGCCGTTATGGCCGAATACATCTACTCCATGGTCCGTGCCCGCAAAGCGGTGGGCGAGAAGCTGATCCTCGACGACGTCACGATGGCGTTCCTGCCGGGCGCCAAGATCGGCATGGTCGGTCCGAACGGTGCCGGCAAGTCGACGATCCTGAAGATCATGGCGGGGCTCGACGCGCCCTCCAACGGCGAGGCCAAGCTCGCCCCCGGGTTCACCGTCGGCATCCTCATGCAGGAGCCGGAGCTCGACGACACCAAGACGGTGCTGGAGAACATCGAGGACGGCGTTGCGATCAAGCCGAAGCTCGACCGGTTTAACGAGATCTCCGCGCTGATGGCCGACCCCGATGCCGACTTCGACGCGCTGCTCGCCGAAATGGGCACGCTGCAGGAAGAGATCGACGCCGCCGACGGGTGGGAGCTCGACTCGCAGCTGCACCAGGCGATGGATGCTCTGCGCACCCCGCCCGCAGATGCCCCGGTCGCCCCGCTCTCGGGCGGTGAGCGTCGCCGCGTCGCGCTGGCGAAGCTCCTGCTGCAGAAGCCCGACCTGCTGCTTCTCGACGAGCCCACGAACCACCTCGATGCCGAGAGCGTGCTCTGGCTCGAGCAGCACCTGCAGGCGTACAAGGGTGCAGTCATCGCGATCACCCACGACCGGTACTTCCTCGACAACGTCGCCGAATGGATCGCCGAGGTCGACCGCGGGCGCCTCATCGGCTACGAGGGCAACTATTCGACGTACCTGGAGAAGAAGGCCGAGCGCCTCGACATCCAGGGCAAGCGCGACGCGAAGCTCGCCAAGCGCCTCAAGGACGAACTCGACTGGGTCCGCTCCAGCGCCAAGGGCCGCCAGACGAAGTCGAAGGCGCGTCTCGCGCGCTACGAGGAGATGGCCACGGAGGCCGAGAGCAAGCGGAAACTGGACTTCGAGGAGATCCAGATCCCCGCGGGCCCGCGCCTGGGCAGCGTCGTCATCGACGCCAAGAAGCTGCACAAGGCGTTCGGCGAGCGGGTGCTCATCGACGGACTGAGCTTCAACCTGCCGCCGAACGGCATCATCGGGGTGATCGGGCCCAACGGCGTCGGCAAGACCACGCTGTTCAAGACCATCGTCGGACTCGAGCCGCTCGACGGCGGCGAGCTGAAGATCGGTGAGACCGTCAAGATCAGCTACGTCGACCAGTCGCGCAGCAACATCGACCCCCAGAAGACGCTGTGGGAAGTGGTGTCGGACGGCCTCGACATCATCACGGTCGGCAAGACCGAGATCCCCTCGCGCGCCTACGTCTCCAAGTTCGGCTTCAAGGGTCCCGACCAGCAGAAGAAGGCCGGTGTCCTCTCCGGTGGTGAGCGCAACCGACTAAACCTCGCGCTGACCCTCAAGGAGGGCGGCAACCTGCTCCTCCTCGACGAGCCGACGAACGACCTCGACGTCGAGACCCTCGGATCGCTCGAGAACGCGCTGCTGGAATTCCCCGGCTGCGCCGTCGTCATCACCCACGACCGGTGGTTCCTCGATCGCATCGCCACGCACATCCTCGCCTACGAGGGCACGGATGAGAACCCGGCGCAGTGGTACTGGTTCGAGGGCAACTTCGAGGCGTACGAGGCCAACAAGATCGAGCGGCTCGGCGCCGATGCGGCCAACCCGGCGAAGTCGACCTACCGCAAGCTCACGCGTGACTGATCACCTCACCGGATCCGCCGATGCCCCCCGGCGGATGCACGTCCCCATCCACCTGCGCTGGGGCGACCTCGACGCGTTCAACCACGTCAACAACGCGACGATGCTGAAGCTCCTCGAAGAAGCCCGCGTGCGCGTCTTTTGGTCGCCGATCGTCGGGGAGGAAGCCCCCGACACCGCAGTCATCGATGCGGGGGTGGATGCCGGCGCGCTCACCCTCATCGCGCGCCAGGAGATCGAATATCTCGCCCCGGTGCCCTATCGACGCGATCCGCTGGACGTGCAGATGTGGTTCGGCAAGATCGGCGGATCGAGCATCGAGGTCTGCTACGAGGTCTACAGCCCTTCGAGCGACGGGACGCAGACCCTGTACGCACGGGCCTCCTCGGCGGTCGTCCTGGTGGATGCGACGTCGTTCCGGCCGGTGCGGCTGAGCGAGCGGATGCGGACCGCCTGGTCGCCCTACCTGGGGGAGCCGGTGGCGTTCAGCCGTCGCTGAGCGGCTTCTCGCCGACGTCCGGCACCCGGATCATGATCTCCTGTGCGACGGTCGCGACCAGGTCGCCGTCGCGGGTGAACAGCCGGCCCCGGGCGAGACCGCGTCCACCGCGGGCGCTCGGCGATTCCTGCGCGTAGAGGAGCCACTCGTCGGCCCGCGCCGGCCGGTGCCACCACATGGCATGGTCGAGGCTCGCGACCTTGAGACCCGGCAGCGACCACGCGACGCCGTGGGCGCGCAGCACCGTCTCCTGGATCGTCAGATCGCTCATGTAGGCGAGGACGGCCCGATGGACGGCCGGATCGTCACCGATCCGGCGCCGTGCGCGCATCCAGACGTTCTGGGTCGCCGACGGGGAGATCGGGGCCGCGTCGTAGAGCGATCCGTCGACGTGGACGACCTCGATCGGGCTCGACGCCAGCAGCCGTCGCGAGAGCGGGTGCAGCTCCGGCGCCGACGCACCGACCTCGTCGGGGCCGGGCACGTCCTCCGGCATGGCGCTCTGATGGTCGAGACCCGGATCCTCGCGTTCGAACGACGAGATCATCGAGAAGATCGGCACCCCGTTCTGGAACGCCTGCGTGCGACGCGTGGAGAACGAGCGGCCGTCGTGGATGCGGTCGACGGAGAGCGTGAGGCCCCGGGATGCGTCCCCCGGCCGGAGGAAGTATCCGTGCATCGAGTGCGGCACGCGGTCGTCGTCGGTGGTCCGGTCGGCGGCGATGATGGCCTGCGCCAACACCTGTCCCCCGAAGATGCGCCCCGTCGGCATGGGGTGCGACTCGCCGGTGAAGATGTCTTCCGTGGTGCGTGCGTCGCTGGAGGCGAGGTCGAGGACGTCGAGCATCATCGCCACCGGATCGGTCTGCTCCGCCACGTGTGCTCCCGTCCGAGGCAGGCCGTCCGGTACGGGCTGTCCGCTTGATAGTTTAGGGCGGATGTCCCCTCG
>JACEFY010000260.1 GCA_016807485.1 Stenotrophomonas maltophilia
GCCGGTGCGGGCCCTCTTCACCACGATCGCGCCGCACGCGCCGCAGCCGCTGCGCTGGGTCTTCGCCCACCTCGCCGTCACGGGTCCGCTGCTCGCGGCGGTCTTCCCCCGGCTCGGCCCCGAGATGAACGCGCTCGTGCGCACCACGGCGGTGGCCACCGAGCTCTCCGGCGCCCCCGGCGAGAACGTCCTCGCGACCGCCGCACGCGCCTCGATCAACATCCGCCTGCTGACGGGCGACACCGTCGCCTCGGCCACGGCGCACGTCCGCCGGGCCGTCGGCGACGCGGCCGTCGAGGTGGAGGTGCGGCACGCGTCGGACCCGTCACCGGTCTCGCCGTGGCGGGGCGAGCCTTGGCGCCGGGTCGCGGGGGCGGTCGCATCCGCCCTGGGGCCCGAGATCGTGACGACGCCGTACATCCAGCTCGGCGCGAGCGACAGCCGCTGGTTCACGGCGATCAGCGACCATGTCTACCGGTTCACGCCGTTCCATCTGACGCGGTCCGAGCGCGACGCGCTCCACTCGCACGACGAGCGCATCCGCGTGGCCGTGTGGCTGCGGGGCATCGGCTTCTACCGCGACCTCATCCGCGCGAGCTGACGCCGCCCGCCGGGGCGTAGCGGTGCTCGGGGCGCCCGGCGGCCCCGTAACGCAGCCGCACCTCCACGAGGCCGCGGGTGGCGAGGGCCGACAGGTGTCGCTGCGCCGTCGCGCGCGAGATGCCGACCTGCGCCGCCAGCTCGGCGGCCGAATGCTCGCCGCCGCCGAGCGCCTCGAGGATGAGCTGCTCGGTCGCCGAGCGCGCGAGCGACGGTCCGTCGCCGCCCGCATGCAGGATGCCGAGGGCGCGGTCGACGGTCGCCTGCTCCACCGCTCCCTCGCCGGCGAGCAGATTGCGGAAGCGGAGGTAGCGGTCGAGCAGGTTGGCGAGCGCGCGCGACTCGAACGGCTTCGCGAGGTAGCCGAAGGCGCCCGCCCGCAGCGCCCGACGGATGGTGGCGGCATCCGTCGCCGCCGACAGGACGAACGCGTCGACGTCGGTCTGGCGGACGAAGGCGATGCCGTCGCCGTCGGGCAGGTAGCCGTCGACGAGGAGCAGATCGGGGCGTGCGGACCGCACGACCGCCTCCGCGTCACGAAGCGTGCGCGCCGGCTCGAGCGCCGTGAAGCCGGGGTGGGCAAGGACGATGCCCTGGTGCAGGCCGGCGACGCGGAAGTCGTCGTCGATGACCAGGACGCGCAGCGGGGCACTCAAGGTTTCTCCTTCGAGGTCGGGGGGACGCGGAGCACGTGCCCGAGGCGCGCGCCGAAGACCGCACCGGCTCCGTCGCCGCCGGGTGAGATGACCCAGACGTCACCGCCGCGGCGGCGGGCGAGCTCCCGCGCGAGCGGCAGCCCGACGCCGAGGCCGTGCAGACGATCGGCGCCGTCGGGCTGCGCGCGCCGGGTGAACGGGTCGGCCCCCGTGCCGAGGCCCGGGCCCGAGTCGGCGACCGTCAGCACGAGGTCGGCGTCGTCGGCGTAGAGGCCGATCTCTACCTCGCGGGGCTCGGCGCCGCGGACAGCGGCGGCGACGGCGTTGTCGACGAGGTTGCCGAGGACGGCAGCCACCTCCTCCACGTCGTCGAGGGGATGGAGCAGAAGAGAGTCGGCGGCAACGCGCAGGCTCACGCCGCGTTCGCCCGCCTCGACCGACATCGCCCCCACGAGCGACTGCAGCACGCCGTCGGTGACGAGCTCGATGCCGTCGACGCCGTAGTCGACCGGGCCGCGACCGAGCTGCGCGGCGAGGAAGTCGCGCGCCTCGTCGATGCGGTCGGCGTCGATGAGGCCCGTCGCCACGTGCAGGCGGTTGGCGAATTCGTGGCGCTGCACGCGCAGCGCGCCGCTGAGCGCCCGCACCGTCTCCAGGCGCTCGCTGAGCCCCACGACGTCGGTGCGATCGCGCACCACCAGCACCGTGCCGAGGGCGCGCCCGCCCCGCGCGACGGGCTGCGCGTCGACGAAGAGCACGTGACCGCCGACGACGACCCCGTCGCGCGCCGTCCCGTCGTGGACGGCGGCGACGACCGCGTCGGGGAGCCCGAGGTCGGGGAGCGCCCGTCCGACCGGATCGGTGAGGGCGAGCAGGTCGGACGCGGTGCGGTTGCACACCCGCACGATGCCGTCGTCGTCGAGCGCCAGGACGCCGTCGCCGATGCCGTCGAGGACCGCGGCCTGGTTCTGCACGAGCGCGACGAGCTCTTCCGGCTGGAGGCCGAGGGTCATCCGCTCCCAGCGGCGCCGCAGCACGAACGCGGCGAGCGCGCCGAGCAGCAGCGCTCCGCCGGCGGCGGCGACGAACCCCCCGATCAGGGCCGGGAGGTCGTCGAAGACGCTGGCCGGCTCGAACCCGACGCTCACTTCGCCGACGGCCGCGGTGGCCTGCGTCGCGCCCGGCGGATAGACCGGGACCTTGGCGCGCGCCGACTCTCCGAGCGTGCCCCGCTCCCACGTGACGACCTCGCGCCCGGCGAGGACCTCGGCGAAGTCCGTGCTCACCGTCTGACCGAGCAGGTCCGGGTCGGGATGGGCGAGACGGATGCCGTGGTCATCGGTGATGACGACGAAGAGCGTGCCGGTGCGCTCGGTGACGGCCGCGGCGAGCTGCTGCAGGGAGCCCCCGGTGAGGTCGTCGGGGCGGGGCGTCCCGGGGTCGGCGGAGAAGGCCGCGACGGCCGACCGGACGTCGGGGTCTTCCGCGACGGTGCGGGCGATGTTGAGGGCGGCGCTCTCCGCGCCCGCGCGCAGCTGCTGCACCGTGAGGAGCAGGAAGACCCCGGTGCACACGAGGACGACCGCGACGACCGTGGCCAGCTGCAGCACGAGGATACGGGTGGTGAACCGCACGGCATCCTTCCTGTGAGCACAATGCGCTCAACCCACGCTACGCGCACAACCGCACGCAATGCGAGCAACCGTGCGGAGGCCGCCCCACCGCCCTAGATTCGCGTGATCCGCTCACACCGACCGTGGGCGCTGACGAAGGAGTCGAGATGCTGCTTTCCTGGATGCCCCTCCGCGGGGTGCCGCTCTCCGCCGACGAGGGCTACGACCTGGCGTTCACGCCCGCCGACGGCGTGCTGGTCGTCCTCGGTTTCACGATGGTGCTCACCTTCATGGCGCTCATCATGACCAAGCGCCTGACCCCGATGGTCGCCCTCATCCTCGTCCCCACGGTGTTCGGCCTCTTCGCCGGCGCCGGACTCGGGCTCGGCGACATGGTCATCGACGCGATCGGGACGATGGCGCCCACGGCCGCCCTGCTGATGTTCGCGATCATGTACTTCGGCATCATGATCGACGTCGGCCTCTTCGACCCCCTCATCCGCTTCATCACGCGTCTTCTCGGCGACGACCCGGCGAAGGTCGTGCTCGGCACCGCCCTCCTCGCGGGCGCGGTCTCGCTCGACGGCGACGGCTCGACGACGTTCATCATCACGACGTCCGCCATGCTGCCCATCTACCTGCGTCTGGGCATGAGCCCCGTCGTGCTCACGTGCGTCGCCGGGCTCATGAACGGGACGCTCAACATCGTCCCGTGGGGCGGCCCGACCGTCCGGGCCGCGACCGCGCTCGGACTGCAGCCCACCGACATCTTCGTGCCGATGCTTCCGTCGCTGGCGGCCGGCCTCGTGATCTCGCTGACGTTCGCCTGGTTCCTGGGGCTGAGCGAGCGTCGCCGCCTGGCGGGATCGATCGACACGTCGCGGATGGATGCCGCCGCCGACCGCGGCTGGTCGGCCGCCCCCGCGATCTTCCGCGGCGCCGATACCAAGCCCGGCGCGGCCGCGTCGCTGCGCACCGGCAACATCGTGACCGTCCGCGGGGGACGCGGCGG
>JACEFY010000261.1 GCA_016807485.1 Stenotrophomonas maltophilia
GAACCGGGCACCGTAGGCGGCCGTCAGCGCCGATCCGGCGACGATGCCGATGAGGGCGACGAGCGCCCACGGGTCGGTCTCGGCACTGTGGAGGAACGCGGTCAGCGCCGCCTCTTTCGCCACGAAGCCGATGGTCGGAGCGAGGCCGACCATCGAGGCCACCGCGATGATCGAGAACGTCGTGAGGGTCGGCGCCTGCCGGCCGACACCGGACAGCTCGCCGATGTCGCGCGTGGAGAGCTGCCGGTCGATCACGCCCACGACGAGGAAGAGCGCCGACTTGAACAGGGCGTGCCCGATGAGGAGGGCGAGACCGGCCAGCGCCGTGTCGCGCACCCCGTAGCCGAGGACGGCGGTGAGCATGCCGAGCTGGCTCACGGTGCCGAACGCGAGGATGCGTTTGAGGTCCGACTCGCGGAGCGCCTGGACCCCGCCGAGAAGCATCGTGAAGATGCCGAGGGAGATGACGATCGGGCGCCACAGGTCGGAGACGAAGAGGAAGGGGGCGAAGCGCGCGATGAAGTAGATGCCCGCCTTCACCATCGCGGCCGCGTGCAGGTAGGCGCTCACCGGGGTGGGCGCGGCCATCGCTCCGGGGAGCCAGAAGTGGAACGGGAAGATCGCCGACTTGCTGAGCGCCCCGACGAGGAGCATCGCGACGGCGGAGTTGAGCAGGGGTGCGGGGACGGTCGCCTCCAGCGAGTCCCACGACTGCAGGATCGCGGAGATGTTCGACGTGCCCGCCTGCACCGCCACGATGACGGCGCCCACGAACATCACGAGCCCGCCGAGCGTCGTCACGAGCAGCGCCTGGAGGGCGGCGCGGCGGCTCGCCCCGCGGCGGTGGTAGAAGCCGATCAACAGGTACGACAGGATGCTGGTGACTTCCCACAGCATGACGAGCACGATGAGGTCATCCGTCAGCACCAGGCCGTACATCGCCCCGGCGAAGCCGAGCAGGACGGCCGAGAAGAGTCCGACGCCCTGCTTCTTGCCGTCGAAGTACCACCGGCAGTAGATCATGACGAGCGCGCCGACGCCGGTGACGATGAGCGCCATCACCCAGCCGAGCGTGTCCATGCGCATCGACAGGTCGATGCCGAGCTGCGGGATCCAGGCGTAGGTCTCGGTGGGTCCGTCTCCGGCGAGAACGGCCGGGGTCTGGGCCACGGCGTGGGCGAAGGCCACGAGAGGCACGACGGCGGCGGCGAAGAACGCCCGCGGTCCGAACCGGCCGACCAGCCACGGCAGCACCAGAGGAACGATCCCGAACGCGCCGAGGAGAATCAGCAACCTGGCCTCCTCGGGTTCGCGGGGGTCGTCCCGATCAGTTTACGGGAGTCGCGGCCCCCCGGCGCGCGAACCGGACGATCCGCCCGGCACCGGGGCCGTCGTATTCCCGATGCGGAATTCGCATTCGAAGCGGAGGGATGTCGGTTCGCGGTCGTCGAGCATCGCCGCGATGACCGCTCCCGCTGCGCGGCCCTTCTCCGTCGCCGGCTGTACGAGGGTGGTCAGCACGTAGGGCGCGAGGCCGTCGACCGGCACGCCGTCGAAGCCGGTGACGCTGAGGTCTTCCGGCACGCGGAGGCCGAGCTCCTCCGCCGCGCGGACGACCCCGGCCGCCAGCAGGTCGCTCTGGGCGATGACGGCCGTCGGGCGGGGACCCTCGCCCCCGAGGACGATGCGGGCGGCGGCCATTCCCCCGTCGATGGTGCTCGCCGCCGACGAGAAGGCGGGGGCATCCGGATAGACGTCGCGCGCACCGGCGAGCCGATCGCGGGTGACGTCGACCGTGATGTCGTCACCCGCAGAGATCCAGCCCGGTTCGCGGCGCTTGTCGCGGGCGAGGGTCACGATCGCGACGTCCTCGTGCCCAAGTTCGCGCACATGCTCGGCGGCCTGCCGCTGCGCCTCGCGATTGTCGAGGGCGATCCGTGGGATGCCCTCGCCGGCATCGCCTTCGATGACGACGACGGGGATGCCGCGGGCCTGCACCGCCTCCAGGGACTGGCGGAGGACGGGGCTGCAGCCGATGAGGACGGCCGCATCGATCGGGGCGGTCGTGAGGGTCGGCGCCGAGGCGTCGGCCTCGCCGGACTCGACGGGATCGTGCAACAGGAGCAGTCCCGCGCCGAGGGGCGCCACCGCCTCGCTCAGCCCGTCCATCATGAGGCGCTGCACCGGATCGAGGAACGCGGACCCGAGCGGACCCTCGAAGACGACGGCGACTATGCCGCTGCGCCCGCGCCGCAATGAGGCCGCACGCGGGTCGGGTCCGGTGTACCCCAGTTCTTCGGCCGCCTCGAGCACCTTCCGCCGGGTGAGGTCCGAGACCGGGGTCTTTCCGCTGAACACGACCGATGCCGTCGAGGGCGCGACCCCGGCGAGTCGCGCGACGTCCGAGATGGTCGCGCGCCGAATGTTCACCCCCCGATGCTAACCCTGGACGAGCGCGCCGCTCGAATCGATTCGGTAACGGTCGAATCGATTCGGTAAGCTCATCCGGTGAGCACCGCTTCCCCTCTCCTCAGTCGACAGCAGCTCGTGCACTGGCGCACGGCTGTCTTCACCTTGTTCCTCCTGTGCGGCGTGACCTACGCGTCGTGGGCGGCGCGGCTGCCCGCCGTCAAGCAGAACCTGGGCATCGACGATTTCGAGATCGGCGTGCTGCTCTTCGCGCTCGGCGCCGGGTCGCTCGCCGGCGTCATGCTCGCGAATCTCATCGTCGCCCGCTGGGGGGCGCGGAGGGGGCTCTCGGTGACCCTCACCGGCGTGGGCGTCGGCATCCTCGTGGCGGGTCTCGGCGTCGATGTCCTCGGCTCCTACGCGATCGCGGCGGCCGGTCTCATTCTCATGGGCGCGAGCTTCGGCGCGACCGACGTCATGATCAACGTCGAGGCTGCGGCGGTCGAACAGGCCTTCGGTCGCACGCTCATGCCGCTGTTCCACGCATTCTTCAGTCTCGGCACCGTCGCCGGCGCGGGCATCGGCGTCGTCATGGCGGCGTGGGGGGTCGGTGTGAGCTGGCACCTCGGTGGGGTCGCGGTCGTCTGGCTGGTCATCACCCTCATCGCGCTGCGGTTCGTCCCCGCCGAGGAGAACCCGGAGCACGCCGCCGATGAGGGCGGATCGCGCGCGGCGCGACGCGCGGCGATCTTCGCGGTGTGGCGCGATCCGCGCACCTACGCCGTCGGCGCGATCATCCTCGGCATGGCCTTCGCCGAGGGCAGCGCCAACGACTGGTTGACCATCGCCGTCGTCGACGGGCACGGAGCCTCCGAGGCCACGGGCGCCGGGTTCCTCGCCGTGTTCTCTGTCGCCATGACGGTGTTCCGCGCGATCGGCGGGCCGATCGTCGACCGTATCGGCCGCGTGTGGACGCTGCGCGCGCTCTCGCTCACGGCTGCTGTCGGCCTCGTGGTCTTCATCCTCGCGCCCAACCTGGCCGTCGCCTACGTCGGCGTGGCCCTCTGGGGGGCGGGCGCGTCGCTCGGCTTCCCCCTCGGGATGTCGGCCGCGGCCGACGACCCGACGAAGGCGGCGGCATCCGTCTCCGCGGCGGCGACCATCGGCTACGTCGCGTTCCTCTGCGGCCCGCCCGTCCTCGGGTGGATCAGCCACCAGATCGGCATCCTCCCGACCCTCTGGATCATCGTCGGACTCATCGTCATGAGCGGTCTGGCGTCGGGCGCGGCGAAGCCGATCGCCGGTTCACAGGTGGGCGTCGGCCGGCACTGACGGCCCGCCCCGTCCACCCGCGTAGGATCGTCGGATGCGTCTCGTCGTTGCCCGTTGCTCCGTCGACTACGCGGGACGGTTGAACGCGCATCTCCCGCTCGCCACCCGCGTGCTCATGCTCAAGGCCGACGGCAG
>JACEFY010000262.1 GCA_016807485.1 Stenotrophomonas maltophilia
AGCCGACCGCGTGCACCGAGGCCGAGGTCGACTACTTCTTCGATCTCATCTCGCACGTCTTCCCGACGGTCGCGGTCGACCGCTCGCAGATCGTCTACCGGTTCTCGGGCGTGCGCCCCCTGCCCGGGCACGGCGATGTCGCGCCGGGGTTCGTCTCGCGCGACTATCGCTTCGAGGCCGAGCCGCTGCCGGGTGTCGCGGCGGCCACCGTGCTCAGCCTCGTCGGCGGCAAGTGGACGACGTTCCGCGCCTCGGCGGCGCACCTGACCGACCGGGTGCTCGAGCTCCTGGCGCGGCCGCGGGTGCGCAGCACCAAGGGACTGCCCATCGGCGGTGGGGCAGGCTACCCGCAGTCCGAACGCGCGCGGCGGCAGTGGATCACGGCGCACGCCGCGGAGATCGGCTTCGACCGTGCGGCGGCGCTGCTCGACCGCTACGGCACGGTGGCCACGGAGGTCATCGACGCGCTCGGCGACGATGACGCGCCGCTTCTGACGTTGCCGACCTACTCCACGGGCGAGCTCCGCCACCTGGCCGCGACCGAGCAGGTCGTGCACCTGGCCGACATCCTGCTGCGCCGCACCGCGATCGCCTTCACCGGTGCCGCCACCGCCGAGTCCGCCGCGGAGATCGCGGCGGCCGTGGCGCCCGTCCTCGGGTGGGATGCCGCGGCGCAGGCCGCCGAGGTCGAAGGCGCGCTGGCGGCCGTCCACGCGGCCGTTTCGACCGTCGCCGACCTCGCGCCGCCCGCAGCCGTCCCGGCGCGATAGCGTGGCAGACACGGCACCTCGAAGGGGAGACGACGTGGCACAGCATGTGATCGCGCTCGATCAGGGCACCACCTCCACCCGCGCGATCGTCTTCGACGCGCGCGGGTCGATCGTCGCGAGCGCGCAGCGCGAGCACGAGCAGATCTTCCCCCGCGCCGGCTGGGTCGAGCACGATCCCGCCGAGATCTGGGCCCGCACCCGGGAGGTGCTCGCGTCGGCCGTCGCCGACGCCGGGCTCGCCGCCGCGGACGTCGCCGCGCTGGGGGTCACGAACCAGCGCGAGACGGTGGTCGTCTGGGATCGCCGCACCGGCGAGCCCGTCCACAACGCGCTCGTCTGGCAGGACACCCGCACCCAGCCGGCGATCGACCGGATGATCGCCGAGCACGGCGTCGATGCGTTCACCGCGCAGACGGGGCTCCCGCTGGCGTCGTACTTCTCCGCGTCGAAGGTCGCGTGGATCCTCGACCACGTCGAGGGTGCCCGGGCGCGCGCCGAGGCCGGCGACCTCCTCTTCGGCACGCCCGACACCTGGGTCGTGTGGAACCTCACCGGCGGCGCGGACGGCGGCATCCACGTCACGGACGTGACCAACGCGAGCCGCACGTTGCTCATGGATCTTCGGACCCTCGACTGGGCCGACGACCTCCTGGCGCTCTGGCGCATCCCGCGTGCGATGCTGCCCGAGATCCGCTCGTCGGCCGAGGTCGTCGGCGAGATCCGCGAACCGGCGGCGCTCGCCGGTGTGCGGGTGGCCGGCATCCTGGGCGACCAGCAGGCGGCCACGTTCGGCCAGACCGCGTTCGACGCGGGGGAGTCGAAGAACACCTACGGCACGGGCAACTTCCTGCTCGTGAGCACGGGCACCGAGATCGTCCGCTCGCGGGCGGGGCTCATCACGACCGTCGCGTACCGCATCGCGGGCGAACCCGCGCACTATGCGCTCGAAGGATCGATCGCCGTGACCGGCTCGCTCGTGCAGTGGCTGCGCGACAACCTCGGGATCATCCGCGACTCGGAGGAGGTCAGCGCCCTCGCGGCCTCCGTCAGCGACAACGGCGGCGCGTACTTCGTGCCGGCGTTCTCCGGCCTGTTCGCCCCGTACTGGCGGCCCGACGCCCGCGGCGCGCTCGTGGGCCTCACCCGCTACGTCACGAAGGCGCACATCGCCCGCGCGGCGCTCGAGGCCACGGCGTTCCAGACGCGCGACGTCATCGAGGCCGTCGTCTCCGACGCCGGGCGTGCTCTCGACGAGCTGCGTGTGGACGGCGGGATGACCCGCAACGAGGTCCTCATGCAGTTCCAGGCCGACATCCTCGGCATCCCCGTCGTCCGCCCGAAGGTCGTCGAGACGACCGCCCTCGGCGCCGCCTACGCGGCCGGGCTCGCCGTCGGCGTCTGGAAGGACCGCGAAGAACTCCGCTCGCACTGGCAGGAGGACGTGCGCTTCGAGCCGCAGATGGATGCCGACGAGGCCGCCCGCCGCTACCGCCAGTGGAAGAAGGCGGTGGGCAAGTCGATCGACTGGGTCGACGACGATGCCCGCATCCTCATGGGGACGACCGACTGACCCCCGCCCGGCCGGCTACTTCAGCAGTCGGCTGAGACGCCGGTCGGCGAGGAGCTTGCCGCCGGTCTGGCACGTCGGGCAGTACTCGAGCGAGTTGTCGGCGAAGAACACCGACCGCACCTCGTCGCCGCACACCGGGCACGTCTCGCCGCGCCGGCCGTGCACGGCCATGCCGCGCCGCTTGGCGTCTTTCAGATCGGCGGGCGGTTTGCCCGAAGCGGCCTCGACGGCCTCGCGCAGAGTCGTCTTGAGGGCGGAGAAGAGGCGGTCGGTCTCTTCGGGCGTGAGGCTCGCTGCGAGCGCGTACGGCGACATCCGCGCCGCGTGCAGGATCTCGTCGGAGTAGGCGTTGCCGATCCCGGCGACGATCGACTGGTCGCGCAGCACCCCCTTGATCTGCGTGCGGCGTGCCGCGAGGAGTTCGGCGAGGGTCTCGCGCGTGAACGCGTCGGCGAGCGGATCGGGCCCGAGTCGCGCGATGCCCGGGACGTCCTGCGCGTCCCGCACGACGTAGACGGCGAGCGACTTCTTGGTGCCGGCTTCGGTGAGATCGAAGCCCGAGCCGTCGTCGAAGGCGACGCGCAGTGCGATCGGCGTCTTCCCGGGCCGGATGACGGTGCTCGGCAGCTGTTCGTACCAGCGCAGCCAACCGGCCTTGGCGAGGTGGAACACGAGGTGGATGCCGGCATCCGTCGTCAGATCGATGAACTTGCCGTGCCGCGCGGCCGCCGTGACCGGCGATCCCACGAGCGCCTCGACCGGCGGATCGTAGGTCTTGAGCGCGGCGATGTTCGCGACCGACACCTTCGTGGCGACGAGCCCGGTCGCCCGCGCCGCGAGGAAGTCGACGAGGCCCTGGACCTCCGGCATCTCGGGCATGGCCTCATCCTGCCATGCGCGCGCGGGTGGCGTCAGGCGGTGCCGGCCGGCCAGGGCTGGGCGGCGCGGTCGTCCGAGCGGAGCACGCCGGCGATCCAGCAGTCCACCCGGCCGGATTTTCCGGAGATGCCCTCGCGCAGCAGACCCTCGTAGCGGAACCCGACGGCGCGCGCCGACCGCGCCGATGGGACATTGCCGACCACGGCGCGCCACTCGATGCGCCGGAGATCGGCGCCGTCCGCCGCGAACCCCCAATCGAGCACCGCGCGGGAGGCCTCGGTCACGAACCCGCGTCGGCGCGACCAGGGCGAGACCCAATAGCCGAGTTCGCCCGCGCCCGAGCCGTCGAGCCGGTAGAGGCCGATCGTGCCGACGAGGACGTCGCCCTCGCGCATCGCCCAGGTCAGGTGGACGCCCTCGTCCCACTGCGCGGCGACCCGCGGGATGAACTCCTCCGCGTGGTGGCGCTCGTACGGCGACGGCACCGTCGTGTACCGCTGGGTGTCGGCATCCTGACAGGCGTCGTAGATCGCATCGACGTCGCTCATGCGCGGGGGAGAGAGCTCGAGCCGCTCCGTCCGCAGGGTCACCGGTCGCATCCTCCG
>JACEFY010000263.1 GCA_016807485.1 Stenotrophomonas maltophilia
TCGCCAGCCGACGGGCCAGAACGAGCAGCACCGTCAGCACGACGCCCCCGACGACGCCGAGCACCGCGGCGAGGACGACGGCATCGGTCACGGGTTCAGCCTAGGCAGTGGGGTCGGCGTTTCGGCGGGCGGCGGCCACACTCCGCCGCCCGAGCGTGGCAGGTACAGGCTGAAACGCACCGCGGAAGCGGCGACAGACGGCCCCGCGTCGTTTCAGCCTGCAGCCGCCACGCTTTGGTGCCGACACCTCAGCAGCAGCGGGCCCCGGGGGTGCGATCCTGGTCGTCCATCTTCTTGCGCCAGAACTCCCGCTCGCTCAGCGGCGGATCGTCGGGGTGGTGCCGACGGTGGTGCGCCGCGTAGGTCGCGTAGGCGCTGTCGCCCATCAGGTTCGACATGTACCAGCGGATGCCGCGGCCTGCCCGCGTGACGCCCTCGAGCATCCGCGCGGTGCGCGTGCGGGGGGCTGCGGCATCAGTCCGGTCGGTCATGTCAGTGCGCCCGGCGCGCCGTCGCCTTCCGCTCGTCCTCGAGGATCGGCTCCCACTGCTTCTCGAGCTCGCTCTCGGACGGGGTCGGGATGAGCCCGGCCGGCGCGTACCGGCGCGACGGGGCGGGCTCGTCTTCGGTGTTCTCGCCGCCACCGGCGCGCAGCGCCTTGACGGTGACGAACAGGGCCGAAGCGATGACGACGATCGACAGCGTGACGAACACGATCGAGAGGGTGCCCTGCACGGCGGTGTTGCGGATGACGGCGGCCACGACCTCCGGGGCTCCGAGCTCGCCCGTTCCGGCGGCCTCCGCCGCCCGGTACTTGGCGTTGTTCGCCCAGTAGCCGATGGCGGGCACCGGCGAGAAGATCTTGTAGCACGAGGCGGTGATCGTCACGATCGCCGTGAACGCGAGGGGCAGCGCCACGATCCACAGCCACTTCACGTAGCTCTTGCCGCGCTTCGCGACGATCGACAGCACGACCGACAGCGCGATGGCCGCCAGCAGCTGATTGGCGATGCCGAACAGCGGGAAGAACGTGTTGATGCCGCCGAGCGGATCGGTCACCCCGAGGATCAGGATGTAGCCCCAGCCGGCGACCATGATCGCCGTGCAGATCCACACACCCGGACGCCAGGCGACGTCGCGGAACTTGGGGATCCAGTGGCCGATCGTGTCCTGCAGCATGAAGCGCGCGACGCGCGTGCCGGCGTCGACGGCGGTGAGGATGAAGAGGGCCTCGAACATGATCGCGAAGTGGTACCAGAACGCCATCATGGCCTGACCGCCGAGAGCCTGCTGCATGATGTGCGCGAGGCCCAGGGCGAGCGTCGGCGCGCCGCCGGTGCGCGAGATGATCGACTCCTCGCCGACGTCGGCCGCCGTGCCGATGAGCATCTCGGGGGTGAGGTTCACACCCGTCAGCCCGAGCGAGTTGACGAAGGCGACAGCACCCTCCACCGTGCCGCCGGTGGCCGCGGCGGGAGCGTTCATCGCGAAGTAGATGCCCTGGTCGATCGAGATCGCGGCCACGAGGGCCATGATCGCGACGAACGACTCCATGAGCATGCCGCCGTATCCGATGAAGCGCGTCTGACGCTCCTTCTCGATGAGCTTGGGGGTCGTCCCCGAGGCGATGAGCGCGTGGAACCCGCTGAGGGCGCCGCAGGCGATCGTGACGAAGAGGAACGGGAACAGCGGACCGGCGAACACCGGACCCATGCCGTTCTCCCCGAAGATCGACACCGCGGGCACCGAGATCTCGGGGCGCACGATGATGACGGCGACCGCGAGGAGGGCGATCACTCCGATCTTCATGAACGTCGACAGGTAGTCGCGCGGGGCGAGCAGCAGCCACACCGGGAGGATCGCGGCGATGGCGCCGTAGATGATGATGCCCCACGCGATCGTGGTCTTGTCGAGGTGGAAGATCGCCTGGCCCCACTCGGTGCCGGCCACCCAGCCGCCGCCGACGATCGCGGCCATGAGCAGCACGAACCCGATGATCGACACCTCGCTCACCTTGCCCGGCCGGAGGTAGCGCAGATACACGCCCATGAACAGCGCGATCGGAATCGTCATCGACACCGAGAAGACGCCCCACGGGCTCTCGCCGAGGGCGTTGACGACGACGAGCGCGAGGATCGCCACGATGATGATCATGATGAGCAGCGACGCGATGATCGCGGCGGTGCCGCCGATACGGCCGAGCTCCTGCCGGGCCATCTGGCCGATCGTGCGCCCACCGCGGCGCATCGAGAAGAAGAGCACGAGGTAGTCCTGCACGGCGCCCGCGAGCACGACGCCGACGATGATCCAGATCGTGCCGGGCAGATAGCCCATCTGCGCGGCGAGGACGGGTCCGACCAGCGGCCCGGCGCCGGCGATCGCGGCGAAGTGGTGTCCGTAGAGCACGCGGCGGTCGGTGGGAACATAGTCGCGACCGTCGGAACGCGTCTCCGCCGGCGTCGCCCGCCGGTCGTCGGGGCGGGTGATGTAGCGCTCGATCACCTTCGAGTAGAAGCGATACCCGATGAGGTACGTGCACACCGCCGCGAAGACGAACCAGATCGCGTTGACGGTCTCGCCGCGGACGACGGCGAGCATGACCCACGCGACACCTCCGAGGAGGGCGATGGCGACCCAGACGATCACCTTCAGCGGGGTCCACCGACTGTCTCGGGCATCTTGCTCGGGGGTCACCGAAGCCGGTGGCAGGGTCGTGGAAGGCGCAGTCATGGGGTCTCCTCGCGGGCGCGGCGTTGCGTGCCACCCAGGGTAGGAAGCATCCGACGCGATCCTCTGTATGGGAGGGGATGCGTGCGACGAGCGGCGGGGATGCCGCGATGAACGGCACCGCCGGTGGCGGAACACGGCCACCGGTGCCTACGTTGGACGTGACAAGACGCATCCGTCTGCGCGAAGGAGCCCCCATGAGCGATGCCGCCCCCACCGTCGTCCGCAACGACGCCAAGAGCCGCTACGAGATCCACCTCGACGACACCGTCGCCGGGTTCACCGAGTTCCGCGAAGACGACCACGGGCGCCTGGTCTTCCCGCACACCGAGGTCGATCCGGCCTTCGCCGGCCGCGGTCTCGGCGGCACGCTCGTGGCCGAGGCGCTGGCCGACGTCGCCGCGCGCGGCGAGACGGTGGTGCCCGTGTGCCCGTTCGTCGTGAAGTACCTGCGCGGCACCGAGGTGCCGGGGCTCGACATCGCGTGGCGGCCCACAGCCGACGACGACGGCAGCGACCGCGTGGATGCCGCGGACGCATGACCCGACTGGACGCACCCGCCGAGCCCGAGCGTGAGCACGCGGGAGGCAGTGCCGGCCCGCGTGCGCTGCTGCTCGAGGCACGCGAAGTGCCGCTCGGCGGCGTGCGCGGGATGCTGGTGCACCGCAGCCTCCCCCAGCGCGACCTGCCGATGGTGGGCGCGTGGTGCTTCCTCGACCGGTTCGGGCCGCAGGTCACGCGGATGCGTGTGGAGCCGCATCCGCACATCGGCCTGCAGACAGTGACGTGGCCCTTCGTCGGCGAGGTCCGCCACCGCGACGTCCTCGGCAGCGATGTCGTCGTGCGCCCCGGCGTGCTGAACATCATGACGAGCGGGCACGGTATCGTCCATTCCGAGTATTCCGTCGGCGATGGCGATGTGCCCCTCGACGCCCTGCAGCTCTGGGTCGCGCTGCCCGAGTCGCGCCGTCACGGTGGTCCCGACTTCGAACGCCACGAGGACCTGCCCGCGGTCGATCTCCCCGCGGGCGGAGCGGTGACGGTGGTCGTCGGCACCTTCGCCGGCGTCACGTCGCCGGCGAC
>JACEFY010000264.1 GCA_016807485.1 Stenotrophomonas maltophilia
GCAGGCCGCGCAGCGCGGCTGGCGCGACACGGGGCTCGGCAAGCGCCAGCAGGTGATGTTCCGTCTGCGCGAGATCATCTCGTCGCGCTCCGACGAGCTCGCACGCCTCATCACCGCCGAACACGGCAAGACCGTCGACGACGCGCTCGGCGAGGTCGCGCGAGGGCTCGAGAACGTCGAGTTCTGCACGAGTCTCATGCACCACCTGAAGGGCGACTACTCCGAGCAGGTGGCCTCGGGCGTCGACGTGCACCAGGTGCGTCAGCCGATCGGCGTGGTCGCCTGCATCACGCCGTTCAACTTCCCCGCGATGGTGCCGCTCTGGATGGTGACGACGGCGATCGCGGCCGGAAACGCGGTCATCCTGAAGCCCTCCGAGCGCGACCCGTCGGCCGCCGTGTGGCTCGCCGAGGCGTTCGCCGAGGCGGGGTTGCCGGCCGGCATCCTCAACGTCGTCCACGGCGACAAGGAGGCCGTCGACGCGATCCTGGACGACCCGATCATCCGTGCCGTCTCCTTCGTCGGCTCGACCCCCATCGCCCGCTACATCTACGCCCGCGCGGCGGAGAACGGCAAGCGCGTGCAGGCGCTCGGCGGCGCCAAGAACCACATGATCGTCATGCCCGACGCCGATCTCGACGCCGCGGCCGACGCCGCCGTCTCGGCCGCATACGGCTCGGCGGGGGAGCGCTGCATGGCCGTCTCGGTCGTGGTCGCGGTGGGGGACGTGGCCGATCCGCTCGTCGACAAGATCGCGGAGCGCATCGGCGCGCTCACCGTCGGCGACGGCTTCGACCCGGCGAGCGAGATGGGGCCGCTCATCACCCGCGACGCGCTCGACCGGGTCACCGGGTTCGTCGCGGGTGCGGCCGACGAAGGTGCCCGCGTCGTCGTCGACGGCCGCGAGCGCGACTTCGACGGGGGCGGGTTCTTCATCGGACCCTCGCTCGTCGACGGCGTCACACCCGGCATGCGCGTCTACGACGAGGAGATCTTCGGCCCGGTGCTCTCGGTCGTCCGCGTCGCCAGCTACGACGAGGCGGTCGCCCTCATCAACGACAACCGCTACGCCAACGGCACCGCGGTCTTCACCCGCGACGGCAAGACCGCCCGGCAGTTCGAATACGACATCGAGGTCGGCATGGTCGGCGTCAACGTGCCGATCCCGGTGCCGATCGGCGCGTTCTCCTTCGGCGGCTGGAAGGACTCGCTCTTCGGCGACACGCACATGTACGGCCCCGAGGCGTTCTCGTTCTACACGCGCCGGAAGGTCGTCACGACCCGGTGGCCGGAGCCGAGCGAGAGCCAGATCAGCCTCGGCTTCCCGACGCACTGACGCGCCCGGAGGTCGGTGTCCGCGCCGACGATAGGCTGGAACGCAGGAGGTCCACATGGCCATTGCACGACTGCACGGAGGCCCGCTCGACGGGCAGGTTCTTCCCCTGGAAGACGACACCCTCGACCGGCTCATCATGCCCTACAGCGAGACGCAGATCGTCTACGAACGCGGGGGAGAGCCGGAGAACACCGGTGACGACGACGGCCCGACCACGACGGAGTTCCACTTCGTCGAGGCGCAGGACGACATCAACCCCGACGTCGACGGTCGCGACGAGTGACCGGGTCCGGCGGCGCCCAGTCGGTCGAGATCGAGCTGACGTTCGATGTCGACGACGACACGGCGCTGCCGGACTTCACCGACCTTCCGGGTGTGGCCTGCGTGGTCGGCCCCGAACACCGTGAACTCGACGCCCGCTACCTCGACGTCGCCGACGTCGCCCTCGGCCGCGCCGGCTACGCGCTGCGCCGACGTTCGGGCGGTCCGGACGAGGGGTGGCACATCAAGGGACCCCGCGGCGCCGACGGAGGCCGCGTCGAGACCCATTGGCCGCTCGATGAGGGCGGCGACGGGGCGACGGTTCCGGATGCCGTGGCCCGCGCCGTCGGCGAGATCGCTCCCGGTGCCCTCACCCCCCTCGCCCGCATCCGCAACGCCCGCACCGCCTTCGCCCTGATCGACGCCGACAGCGCCCTGGTCGCCGAGTTCGTCGACGATCGCGTGCGCGCCACCGATGAGCGCCGCGACCGCGGTTCGGCGTGGCGGGAGTGGGAGTTCGAACTCGGCCCCGCAGCGCCGAGCGACCCCGCGGGGCGCGCGGCTCTGCTCGCCGCGGCGACCGCGGCCGTCGAGCGTGCCGGCGGCCGACCAGCGGCATCCGACTCGAAGCTCGCCCGCACTCTCGGGCTCTGAGCACGCTCGTCCGACACAGCGACGCCGCCCCCGAAGGAGCGGCGTCGATGAGGTGAAGGATGCCCGGATCGCTCCGGGGGCTCTCACATGTTGATCATGTGGCCGGCGAGGCCGTGGAAGCCCTCCTGCAGCGCCTCGGACAGCGTCGGGTGCGTGTGCACGTTCCGCGCTGCCTCGAGGGCCGTGAGGTCCCACTTCTGTGCGAGGGTGAGCTCGGGCAGAAGCTCCGACACGTCGGGGCCGATGAGGTGCCCGCCGAGGAGCTCGAGGTGCTCGCCGTCGGCGATGAGCTTGACGAAGCCGATCGGCTCGCCCAGGCCGTTGGCCTTGCCGTTGGCCGAGAACGGGAACTTCGCGACCTTGACGTCGTAACCGGCGTCGCGGGCCTGCTGCTCGGTGAGGCCGAACGAGGCGACCTGCGGCGAGCAGAAGGTGGCGCGGGGCATCATGCGGTAGTCGCCCAGCGTCTGCGTCTCGGCGCCGGCGATCGTCTCGGCGGCCACGACGGCCTGCGCCTCGGCGACGTGCGCCAGCTGCAGCTTCGCGGTGACGTCACCGATCGCGTAGATGTGCGGCACGTTGGTGCGCATGTCGTCGTCGATGCCGATCGCGCCGCGGTCGGTGAGCGCGACGCCCGTCGCCTCGAGCCCGAAGTTCTCGACGTTCGGCGCGAAGCCGATCGACATGAGCACCTTGTCGGCGTCGATCGACTGTGTGTCGCCACCGGCGTTCGGGGTGTAGGTCACCGTGACGTGGTCGCCGTGGTCGGTGACCGTCTCCACCTTGGTGGAGGTGAGGATGTCGATGCCGTACTTCTTGTACTGGCGGGCGATCTCCTTGGAGACGTCGGCGTCCTCGTTCGGCAGGGCGCGATCGAGGAACTCGATGATCGTCACCTTGACGCCGTAGTTGTGGAGGACGAAGGCGAACTCCATGCCGATCGCGCCCGCGCCCACGATGACGATCGAGCCCGGGAGCTCGCGCGTCATGATCTGCTCTTCGTAGGTCACGACATTGTCGCTGAGCTGGACGCCGGGGAGCAGGCGCACGCGCGAGCCCGTCGCGATGATCGCGTTGTCGAAGGTGACCTCCTCCGACGACCCGTCCGACTTCGCGACGGTGATCGCGTTCGGGCCCGTGAAGGTGCCGCGGCCCTCGTACTCGGTGACCTTGTTCTTCTTCATCAGGAAGTGGATGCCCTTGACGTGCGTGTCCGACACCTTGCGGCTGCGGTCCCACGCGACGCCGAAGTCGAACGACACGTCACCCGAGATGCCGAAGAGCTCGGCCTGATCGTGGAAGACGTGCGCGAGGTCGGCGTTGCGCAGCAGCGCCTTGGAGGGGATGCAGCCGACGTTGAGGCACACACCGCCCCAGTACTTCTCTTCGATGATGGCGACCGACTGGCCCAGCTGCGCGGCACGCACGGCCGCGACATAGCCGCCAGGACCGGCGCCGAGGATGACGACGTTGTAGTGAGGCATGGTTCCAGCCTAGTCCTCGCGCCGCCCGCGGGCCCGCGCGACGAGGACCGCCAG
>JACEFY010000265.1 GCA_016807485.1 Stenotrophomonas maltophilia
CCGGCGCGAACAGCGCCGCCATCGCCAGGGCGAACGAAGAGGCATCCTCCGCGGTCGACAGGGCGGGCGCTGCCAAGCCGCCCGACGCCAGATTGGCGACAGGTCGCACGGCCGCCTTCGCGAGGTGGACGACGAGCGCGATGGCCACCCCGATCAGCACCGGAACCCATCCGCTGTCGCTGAAGAACGCGGCGGGGTCGTCGACGCGCAGGGTCTCCGCGCTCGCGCCCGCCCCGAAGACGACACCTCCGGCGGCGGGCCGGACGACGGTCTGCAGCACATCGTTGACCGAATCGACGGCGGGGATCTTGTCGGCCACGATCTCGACGACCAGCAGGATGCCCGTGATCCAGAGCGCGACATCGCTGGAGAGCCACGCCCACGCGGAAGGGAGCTCGATGCCCGCCACGAAGCGGTCCATCATGCCGAGGATGAACAGCGGCATCCACGCATTGAGCCCGGCCGCCGCGGCCAGCCCCGATCCGACGAGAAGCTCCCACACACTTTCAGGGTACGCGGAGAGCCGGGTCATCGCGCTGACACGACTGCGCAACGGCCCGTTCACGAGAGGTGGATATCGTCGCTCGCACATCCGAGCTCCACCGTCGAGAGGAGTCACCCATGCGCGCGTTCCCATCCCGAAACGGAAGACCCAAGTCGGACCCGGATGTCGAGTGGGACGATTTCGCCATGGGCGACTTCGAGTCGGGTGAAGACGAGGACGCCTGACGCCGACGGCGAACGGCGGCCACCGTGTCGGAGGCCCCGCCTACGCTGGAACGATGCAGACCACACGCTCCGTCCGCCCTTTCGAGGTGATCAGCGAATATCAGCCCAGCGGTGATCAACCGCAGGCGATCGCGGATCTCGCCGGGCGCATCAACGCCGGCGAGACCGATGTCGTGCTGCTGGGTGCGACGGGCACGGGCAAGTCGGCGACCACGGCGTGGCTCATCGAACAGGTGCAGCGCCCGACGCTGGTCCTGGCGCACAACAAGACGCTCGCGGCACAGCTGGCGAACGAGTTCCGCGAGCTCATGCCGAACAACGCGGTCGAGTACTTCGTCAGCTACTACGACTACTACCAGCCCGAGGCCTACGTACCGCAGACGGACACCTTCATCGAGAAGGATTCGTCGGTCAACGCCGAGGTCGAGCGGCTCCGGCACTCGACGACCAACTCGCTGCTCAGCCGGCGCGACGTCGTCGTGGTCAGCACCGTCTCGTGCATCTACGGACTCGGCGCGCCCGAGGAGTACATGCGGGCCATGGTCGCCCTGCAGGTGGGGGAGCGGTACGACCGCGATGCGCTCATCCGCAAGTTCATCGCCATGCAGTACAACCGCAACGACGTCGACTTCTCGCGCGGCAACTTCCGCGTGCGCGGCGACACGATCGAGATCATCCCGGTGTACGAGGAGTACGCGATCCGCATCGAGCTGTTCGGCGACGAGATCGAAGCCCTCTACATGCTGCATCCCCTCACCGGTGATGTCGTCCAGAAGCTCGAGAGCGTACCGATCTTCCCCGCATCGCACTACGTCGCCGGCACCGACACGGTGCATCGCGCGATCGGCACGATCGAGACCGAGCTCGCCGCCAGACTCAAGGAACTCGAGGGGCAGGGCAAGCTGCTCGAGGCGCAGCGCCTCCGGATGCGGACGACCTTCGACCTGGAGATGCTGCAGCAGCTCGGATTCTGCTCGGGCATCGAGAACTACTCCCGTCACCTCGACGGACGCTCGCCCGGTGAGCCGCCGCACACGCTGCTCGACTTCTTCCCCGACGACTTCCTCATGGTCATCGACGAGTCGCACGTGACCGTCCCGCAGATCGGCGCCATGTACGAAGGCGACGCCTCGCGCAAGCGCACGCTGGTCGACCACGGTTTCCGTCTGCCGAGCGCGCTCGACAACCGTCCGCTCCGCTTCGACGAGTTCAAGCAGCGCATCGGGCAGACCGTGTACCTCTCCGCGACCCCCGGTCGTTACGAGATGGGGATCGCGGACGGCGTCGTGGAGCAGATCATCCGCCCCACCGGGCTCGTCGACCCCGAGATCATCGTGAAGCCGTCGAAGGGGCAGATCGACGATCTCCTCGAGGAGATCCGGGTGCGCGTCGAGCGTGACGAGCGGGTGCTCGTCACGACGCTGACGAAGAAGATGGCCGAAGAGCTGACCGACTTCCTCGGTGAGCACGGCGTGCGCGTGCGCTACCTCCATTCCGATGTCGACACGCTTCGCCGGGTGGAGCTGCTCACTGAGCTGCGCCAGGGCGTGTACGACGTGCTGGTCGGCATCAACCTCCTCCGCGAGGGCCTCGACCTCCCCGAGGTGTCGCTCGTCGCGATCCTCGACGCCGACAAGGAGGGCTTCCTCCGCAGCGGCACCTCGCTGATCCAGACGATCGGCCGCGCGGCCCGCAACGTGTCCGGCGAAGTGCACATGTATGCCGACACCATGACCGATTCGATGCGCAAGGCGATCGAGGAGACCGACCGTCGCCGCGAGAAGCAGGTCGCCTACAACCTCGAGCACGGCATCGATCCGCAGCCGCTCCGCAAGAAGATCGCGGACATCACGGAGGCGCTCGCGCGCGAAGCCTCCGACACCCAGGAGATGCTGTCGAAGAAGAACAAGAGCGGCAAGGGCAAATCGCCGACGCCGCAGCTGCGGCGCGAAGGCATCGCCGCGGAGGGCGCCAATCAGCTCGAGGCAACCATTCAAGACCTGTCGGGTCAGATGCTCGCGGCCGCCGCAGAACTCAAGTTCGAGCTCGCGGGGCGCCTGCGCGACGAAGTGCAGGACCTCAAGAAGGAGCTGCGCGCCATGGAGCGGGCCGGGCACGCCTGACGCGTGGCGTCACGGGCAGTGCATGAGGGGCTTCGGCCCGGAACGGTCGAACGTGTGCGCCGACATCGCGTTGCCGCAGAGCGGGCAGGCGCGCTCGGTGCGCACAGGCTCAGGGTCGGTGTCGTACGGGCCCACGGAGGCCGGGCCGGCAACGCGGATCAGTCGGGTGTTGAGGTAGGCGTACCAACCCCCGGCGGCGCGCACGCGCTCCCGGAGCGGAGGTCGGGGAGGCTCGGGGATCGTCATATCGTTAGTGTACTAACGGATTGGTAGGCTGAGTCCGTGACCGAGTCCGATCCGCGTGGTGACCTTCTGAAGCTCGACAACCAGTTGTGCTTCGCGCTCGTCACGGCCGCCCGCAACGTCGTGGCGATCTACCGCCCGATTCTCGAACCGCTCGGGCTGACGCATCCGCAGTATCTCGTGATGCTCGCGTTGTGGGAGCACTCCCCGCGTGCGCTGGGCGAACTGGCGGCTGACCTCGCCATGGAGCCGGCGACGCTGTCGCCCCTCGTCAAGCGGCTCGAGGCGCAGGGGCTCGTCGCCCGCGCGCGCAGCACCGCGGACGCGCGGGTGCTCGAACTGGCGCTGACGGCGGAGGGGCTCGCCCTGCGGGAGCGCGCCCTCGACGTCCCGGCGCAGGTGATGGCCGCGACAGGCATGTCCGCCGCCGAGTTCGCCGCTGTCCGTGACGGTCTGGCGCCGTTCGCCGGGCGACGCGCCGACTGACGCCCGAGCCTGCTGCGGAACTCTCGCCCTCAGGCTGCGGCGACCGCCGCTTCGATCGCGGCGACGTCGATCTTGCGCATCGACATCATCGCCTCGAACGCCCGCGCGGCGTGGTCTCCGCCGGCCGCCATCGCCTCGGTCAGCGCTCTCGGGGTGATCTGCCAGTTCACACCCCAGGCATCCCGGCACCAGCCGCA
>JACEFY010000266.1 GCA_016807485.1 Stenotrophomonas maltophilia
CCTTTCCGCCGTCGGCGGCTCCGATGCGGAACGCGGCGCCGGTGGCGCCGGCGATGTCCGCCCCATCCCGCGTCCATTGGAACGCGGTCGTCGCCGACTCCGGGTCGGTCACGCCTGCGGTGGCCGTCAGCGTCTCGCCCAGGAGGGCGTCGCCGCTGATCGCGGGTGCGGTCACGGCCACCGTACGGCTCACCGTGACGGTATAGGTGCGCACGGTCCCGTCCGGAGCGGTGACCCGCACCGAGCCCGCACCGCCGGCATCCGCGGGCTGGACGATCTCGACGCGCGCGGCCGAGTCGACCGCGACGGCGCCGATGCGAGGCCACGCGCTGCCGACGCGCGGGACGGCGTACGACGTCGTGTCGGCGGAGAACCCGTCGACCGGCTTCGTGTCGAGCGTCAGCCGCGCGAGGTCGGCGACGCCGGCCGGCGACGGGGCGACCGCGAGGATCCGCACTTCCGAGACGATCATGTGCGTCGCCGGGTTCGCATCCATGACGACGCGCACCTGGTCGGCCTTCACCCCGCCGAGCGGGACCTCGATGGTCGGCGCCGGTCCGGTCGCCGCGGCCGTGACGGGGACGGTGGCCGTCGGCGTCCACGCTCCCGTTCCGAGCCGCGTCTCCACGCGCAGCTGGCGTGCCCAGCTGTTGGTGCCGTCGCGGTAGAAGTGCACCGCAACCGATCCGAGCGTCGCGGGGGCCCGGAGCGCGTAGGTCAGGGTGTCCTGCGCGTTCTTGGTGCCCGAACGCCAGTTCGACCATCCCTTGTCGTCGAGGATGCCGTTCTTCGTGCGGTCGACGCTGTACGACGAGCTCTCGGTGAACGTCGCCGAGCCGGTGGAGGTCGGCGCGACGTTCACCTGCGTCGGCGCGGTGACGATGACCGAGAGCGAAGCCTCCAGAGCGGGCGCACCGGGCTGGTTGGATGCCGCGGTGCCGGGCACGACGACCACGCCCGGGGTCGCGAAGGCGGCGTCGGTGACCCCGCTCCAGTCCCAGGTCGCGGCGGCGGGGAACCGGTTCTCGCTCGAGCCGATGCGGCTCGGCACCGTCGTCGGCGCTGCGGCCTTCACCGCGGCAGCCGTGACTCCGGCATACGTCGTCAGCGACACCGGATCGGTGCCGGCGAAGCCGCCCACCTCGACGGTCGCGGTGGCCTGGAAGGCCGCGCCGAACAGGTCGGTGCCCGAGCCCGGGACGGTGACCGAACCGGGCGTGCTCCAGTCGGAGACGCTCGTGTCCCACGTGATGGCCGCAGTGCGCTCGACACCGCCGCGGTAGACGAGCGTCACCTGTGCCGGCAGCTGCGGCACAGCGCCGACCACGGTGCTCGAGACCACCGGCCGCGCGCCGGTCACCTGGGTGTCGGCGAGCGTCCACCGCTGGTTGGCGCCGTTGTTGGAGGTCCAGGTGCCGACGGTCGTGCCGTCGGCGGTGCCCTGCCCGTTGACGTCGAGCACCCGCTCGGCGGCGGCGCTCACGAGGGAGTACGTCTTGCCGTCGGTCGTCGACGGAATCCACTGCAGGCGGGCTTCGGATGCCGCCTGCTCCTTCGTCGCGCTGACGAGCGCAGTCGACGTGCCCGACACCGCGAGGTAGCGGCCGTCGCCGTTCACGAGCGCGATGCGCTCACGGTTGGTGCCGTCGCCCGCGAGGGTCTGAACCGTCCAGGTCTGTGCCTTCACCGCGTCGGAGGTCGTCGCGGCCGAGCGGATCTCGAGGTTCGCTCCACCGCTCAGGGCCCGCCCGCTCTGGACGCCGACGAGCTGGTAGCTGTGGCCGTCTTCGAACTGCGGGGCGCCGGCGGCCACGCCGCTGACCCCCGAGATCACGAAGGTCGTCACCGACTGACCCGGCACCGTGACGACGGCGCTCTTGGTGGCGGCGTTGACGGCGACGGACTGACCGGCCACGAGGCCGTTGGCGGTGACGTCGTTCGCGGGAGATTCGGTGGTGACGATCGGCGTGACGGTGGCGCCGGGGGCGATCGATCCGAACTGGGAGAGGTCGACCGTGACGGCGCGCTCGGCGGTGCCCGAGTTCACGTGCACGATCGTGGCGGCGTCGCCGGTCGACGACAGCGCCGCGGTGCTCTGCGTGTCGTTCGTCGGGATCAGCCGGTCACCGGGGCGGATGTAGTGCGTGAAGTTGCGCACCGTGTTGTACTTCGAGTTCGTGAGGACCTTGCACGACGGGTCGGGGTCGCCATCGGCCAGCCGGCGCTTCGAGTTGCCGTCGGCGTTGCAGTCGAAGTCGACGAAGATGCTGCCCCAGTTGAGGTTCTCGACCTTCTGCATGTTGTAGAGGTCTTCGACCGGCTGCCAGAACACCCACGCCTCGGGCTCGAGCTCGCGCAGGTCGTCGACGATGCGGCCGGCCATGCCGAGGCCGTTCTCGATGTTCACCTGGTTGAAGCCGTCGGGATCCCAGTTGCCCTCGACCTCGCTCATCCAGAGCGGCTTGTCCGAGGCCTTCGCGATGTCGCGCACCACGAGGCGGTCGCTCGTGCCGTAGGTGTGGACGTTCAGCTGGTCGACCTCGGCCTTGGCCGCGGCGGACCATCCGTTCCAGTTCGTCGTGAAGATGGAGGGGTTGGTCTCATCCATCGCCGAGATCGCCACGTCGGTGGTGACGCCGGGGGCTGCCAGCTCGGCGGCGAGCGCGGTGATCATCGCGTCCTGGCGGGCGGGCCCGATGTGCGCGCCCTCCTGCCGGCTGGCCGACGTCGGCCAGCCGTTGGCGCCGAGGCGGGTCGACCAGTAGTTGGTGTTCGGCTCGTTGAACGGGTCGAGGGTGGAGAAGTCGATGCCGTATTCGGCCTCGAGGTGCTCCACGACCGTCACGAGGTACGTCGCGAAGTCGTCCATGTTCGCGACGGGCAGCTGCTCGGAGGTCGCGTTGTTGATGCCGCCCGAGACGAATCCGCTCTCGGTGAGGAAGTAGGGCGGCGAGTTGCTGAACGCCTCCCATTTGGTGATCCGGTCGCGGAGCGCCTCGAGCCACCAGCGCTGGGTCGCGTCGGCCTCGAAGTCGTAGCTCGCCGGGTCGTCGGCGTCCCACGCCGCCGCGTAGCGCTGACGGTCGGCGTAGGTCGAGGTGATCGCGCCCTGCGCGTCGGTCGCCCCGAGATCGGGGTTCCACCATCCTTCGACGGCGCCGCCCGGGCGCAGGTAGGAGGGCACATCGGTGGCGTTGCCGCCGCCGATGTTGTAGCGGGCGATGTTGAGCCGCAGCCCGTCGTCGCCGAAGACCTTGTCGAAGAGGTCCTGGCGGACGCTTTCGGGGTAGTCGCCGGTCGCGTTGGCGAACCAGACGAGGCTCGTGCCCCATCCTTCGAACGGCTCGCCCGCATAGGCCGGGTTCGGCGTGATGGTGATGGGGGTCGGAGCCGCGACCGCGGCGGGAGCGGCGAGGGCGAGTCCGCCCGCGACGAGGGTTGCGATGGTGACTGCCGCGAGGGCGCGTTGTGACGTCATTGTCATTGACCTTTTCTGGGCATGTTTACGTCAACATACCGTTGCTGAGCGAGGCTAGCGGGTCATCCGGTCACACGGCAAGGACCCCGTCACGAAAATGGTCACGATCACACGACTCCCGCGGCGTCAGTGGCTCACCGCGTCGACGACGTCGGACGAGAGCAGATCGCCGAGCACGCTGAGCCGCTCGACCCGCGCTGCGCCGAGCGGCGATGCGGGGTCTTCGGGCGCGACGCGGACGATCTCACCGGCCGCCGCCGCGGCCACCGGGTAGGCGACGCGCCCGCTCTGGAGCACGA
>JACEFY010000267.1 GCA_016807485.1 Stenotrophomonas maltophilia
GGAAATGCAGATTCATGTGGTGGAACCGGCACAGCAGGATGCCGTCGTCGACATCGGTACGGCCGCCCTCCGCCCATGGGGTGCAGTGGTGCGACTCGCACATCACCGGGGGCCGATCGCAGCCGGGCCACGCGCATCCGCCGTCGCGCACGGCGAGCGCCAGACGCTGCGCGGGCGTGAACAGGCGTTGGAGCCGGCCGACGTCGAGCGGCGTGCCGCAGGCGTCGACGGTGACCTCGACGCCGCCCGCGAGGCAGAGCGCCCGCTCGATCACTCCGCCGTCGACAGCAGTACGGCCGTCTTCGGTGTGCCCGGTGGCGATGAGCCGCCCCAGCGCATCGCGGTGGACCAACGCGCCCGTCACGGCGTCTTTCATGACGACCAGGCGCACGCCCGGCTCCCGCGCACCGAACACGTCTCTCGCCTCTGCCAGCGCGCCGGCGCGCACCACATCGACCAGGAGGTCGTAGGCCAGCTGCTCGTTCGTGCGCGGGTCGTCGGTGAGGGCGGCAGCATCCTGCTTCTCCCCCTCGGCCACGAACCGCGGCCCACCCCGCCGCGGGCGCAGCGCGGCGCCGAAGAGCGACTCGAACCACTCGCCCATCTCGGGATCGAAGGTGATGTCGGCGCGCCGGCGCCCGTCGGCATCGCGCCACAGCCGGATCGACCGCGCTTCGTACTGGGCGCGCAGTCGCTCTTGAGCGCCCTCCTGGTCGAGCAGGTCGCGCAGCGTGCGCGCGTGATCGCGCAGCTGCTCGACCGTCCACTGCGACGCATCGCACGCGAGCTCTTCGGCGGCCAGCCGCCACGCGTCGGCAAGCTCGCCCGCGTCGTCTCGCTCGGGCGGCTCGCCGAGCCCCCGGTGGATCGCGTCGTACTGGGCCTGGGTCAGCCGCCCGGCCAGCATCGCCTCCCGCAGCGGCGCATGCCACGGCAGCGGCTTCGCGGCATCCACGACGTCGACATCTCCACTCGGCACGCCCTCGAGCAGCGCCGCACCGACCTTCACCGCTCGCGTCGCTTCGCCTTTGGTGACACCGGTGATGACTCGCACCATCTCGACCGGCGTGCGGAACCCGCCTGTCGCCGCCATGCCGCCGTGTCCGCGCTCGCGGGCTGATCGCTGCGCGACGACTCCCGCCGGCAGTGTTTGCAGGGTCTGCCACGAGGCGACGATCTGCCCGACCTCTGAGATCAGACTCCGCACCGCGTCGTCGCTGAGCGCCGCGACGGAGACCGGCATCCGGTCAGCAGACACCCGAAGCTCGTCGAAGACCGCGAGCCGCTCGATGGCTTCGCTCATATCTTCGATGAATGTCATACCCGAAGTCTGTCACCGACCACCGACATTCGATGATATGAGCGAGTGATCTGTGGACAACGGGACCCACCTGCCGAATGTGGAGAGATCCACGCCCACCCGGCCGGGCGCCCCCCCCACCCGCCGAGCCATCACCACCACGTGCCCTCGCGAGCCCGCGCCCATTTGACAGCGGCGATCGGCGCCCCGATATATTCATCGAAACGGCGCTATGGGGGCGTCTGAGATTTGGGGCTCACATGACCGACGTCGACCCTTCCGGCACGGATGCCGAGGATCGCAGCACTGCCGAGGATCGCAGCACTGCCGAGGACCGCAGCACTCCCAAGGACCGCAGCACTCCCAAGGACCGCAGCACTCCCGAGGACCGCAGCACTCCCGAGAATCGCAGCACTCCCGAGGGCGAGCGCGCGGCGGGTCTTGCCCGTCGCACGAAGGTGGCGATCTGGACCGCCTCGGGGGTGGCGGCCACGCTGATCGGGATCGCGGGCATCGTCGTGCCGATGGTCGCCGACGCGCAGAGCAAGACGACCTCGACCGACACGCTCGTGGTCGACCCGACCACCGCGCCGGAGGCCGAATCGCTGGCGACGTCGGCGCCGATCGCGGCCGCGCCCGTGGTGGACCTGGGCCTCGATGTCGTCGAGGTCGAACCCGATCCCGGGCCGATGGGGCCGGGGTCGGACATGACCTTCTGGGTGCCCGTGGATGCCCCCTGGGCCACCTTCCCCGACGACGCGCAGGCGCAGCCCGCGTGGTCGGGGTGCACGCAGGCGCAGTTCGATTGGCTGATGGCCCACTCGGTGCCGCAGCCGAAGCCCGGTGGCCTGCTCGATTTCGTGAACAGCGCGACCGACGGCGGCGCTCTCTCGGTGCGGTCGATTCGCGCCGAAGGCGACCTCGTCGCGCAGAGCCCCGCTCGCATCACCGTGTGGTGCGAGGGCGCCGGCACCGGGGCCGGCGGCGACTACACGATCGTGAAGGCCGTCCTCGGCGACGACGCGCCCGCGACGGTGATCGCGAGTTCGGTGCTGCCGGTGGGCTCGCTCTTCGCCCAAGACCTCGCCCCCGGAGAAGCCGGCCAGCTGTTCCTGAGCGTAGACACCGCCGACCCGACCAAAGACTTCGAGGGACGGATCGTGGCCGATGTCGTCGCCGGCGAAGACGAATCGACCTTCACGATCGACGAGGGCGTTCTGTGGCGCTCCGCGCCGTCGGTGCGGTCGGGGGTGATCGTGGTGGCGTGGGAAGACGGCGTCATGCGGTGCGCGCCCATGCCGGTCACCGCGCCGCTGTTCGAGCAGACGCTGTGGGGAACGCGCAGCACCATGCGCAATCCGGATGCCGCCGGCGGCCCGGCGTGCGCTCCCGCCGATGTCGCCTCGTGGATCGCGGGGCTTCCGGTTGAGTACTGACGCGCCCGAGCAGCCGGCATCCACCCCGCCTGCAGCGCGACCGAGGACACGCGCGGCGAACCGCCGGAAGAAGCCCCCGGCGACCCGCAGGATCGTGGGTCGCGTGTGGGCGGTCATCGGCGCCGTGGTCGGCATCGTCGGGGCGGTCACCGGCGTCATCGGCATCTGGCCGATCCTGACGGCCAATGCCTCGGGGGTCGACGACCTGCGCATCACCGCGACCCCCTACCCCGAGTCGGCCACCGAGTGGGCCCTGCCGGTGGGCACCGATCTGTCGACCTATCCGGCGGGCAGCTCCGAGGAGTGCTCTGCCGCCCAGCTCGCCTGGCTGCAGCAGAGCGCAGTCCAGATCCATCGGACGCTTCTGCTCGACCTCCGCAATGTCGCCGACAGCGGCCCGATGCTGTCGATCTCCGACGTCCGGATCGAGGGCGAGCGCGCCACCAACCGCGCGTCGGCGGTGCTCGTCGTGTGCGACACGTCGGCGGCACCGCCGCGGCCACTCGAGGCGGCCATGCTCGACGCGTCGAGCGCTAATTCGGTGGCGGTCTTCTCCGCCGAGGCGTACGGCATCCAGCAGGAGGGCCTGCCCGACCTTCCCGTCACGTGGAACCTCGCGCCCGGTGAAACGGGTCTCATCGTTCTGCGCATCGGCTCGTCGGTCGCCTACGACGGCAGCCTCGTCGCCGGGGTGGTCGACAAGGGCACCAAGTCCGACATCGAGATCACCGTCGACGGCGTCGACAGCCTCTCCTCCCCCGCACTCGTCGCCCTGGGCGAGGTGCATCTGCGCGCCGGCTCGGCGCTCACCTGCGTCGACGAGTCGGATGCCGCCACCCTGTGCGACGTCGACCTCTTGATGACCGGCCAGACCCCCACTCGCTGACCCCCTCCACCTGCTCGGCTAAACTCGCCGGATCAAGCGCGCACCGTCGCGGCGCTCCGCTCTCGAGGAGGCCCCATGGACGATGCACCGCTCCGCATCCCCCCGCGCCCGCCGCTGCCGACGCGCGAGC
>JACEFY010000268.1 GCA_016807485.1 Stenotrophomonas maltophilia
GCCGACGTATCGATCGCCTTCGTTCCCCCCGCGTTCACGAAGGACGCCATGATCGAGGCCATCGACACCGAGATCCCGCTGCTCGTCGTCATCACCGAGGGCGTGCCGGTCGGCGACACCGCCGAAGCGTGGGCGTACGCGCAGAGCAAGGGCGACAAGACCCGCATCATCGGCCCGAACTGCCCCGGCATCATCACGCCCGGCGAAGCGCTCGTGGGCATCACGCCCGCCAACATCACCGGCAAGGGCCCGGTCGGGCTCGTTTCGAAGTCGGGCACCCTGACCTACCAGATGATGTTCGAGCTGCGTGACCTGGGCTTCTCGACGGCCATCGGCATCGGGGGCGACCCGATCATCGGCACCACCCACATCGACGCGCTCGCGGCGTTCGAAGCCGACCCGGAGACGAAGGCGATCGTCATGATCGGCGAGATCGGCGGCGACGCCGAAGAGCGCGCGGCCGACTACATCAAGGCGCACGTGACGAAGCCGGTCGTCGGCTACGTCGCCGGCTTCACCGCCCCCGAGGGCAAGACGATGGGCCACGCCGGCGCGATCGTCTCGGGCTCGGCGGGCACCGCGCAGGCCAAGAAGGAGGCCCTCGAGGCCGCCGGCGTCAAGGTCGGCAAGACGCCGTCCGAGACCGCTGCGCTCCTGCGCGAGGTCGTCGCGGCGCTGTAGGCCGCACCGTACGACGAAGGGGTGGATGCCGGTTCGCATCCACCCCTTCGTCGTACCCGGTCGCCGGTCAGTAGGCGATGGGACCGTTGTACGTCGCGGGCATGGCCTGGTACTCCGGCTGCGGCGGCCGGGTGAGGGCGTCGACGAGCTGCGAATCGACGTCGTCGAACGCCTGGGCCACGGCGGCGGCCTGCTCGCGGAGTGCCGAGACCTCCTCGACGAGGTTCCGCCGGTTGTCGTCCCAGCCGCCCGCGAAGTCCTCGACGGCGCGGGAGAGCTCGGGCACGGGGATCACGGAGGCGAGGCTGGAGGAGTCGGATGCGGCATCCTCCAGCGTCCGCGTGATCCGCTGCATGTCGTTCGCCACCTGCTGGACCTGCTCGGTGTCGAGTCTCAGGCTGCCGGCCATATCGAGCTCCTTCCCTCATCGCCCGGCACGATCGAGATCGCGCGGGCCAGTTCGTCGTAGACGGATCGCAACCGCAGGAACCGCGGGATGTCCGCGTCCCCGATCACGAGGATGATGTCGCGGTCGGGCTGCCGCCAGACCCAGTGCGCGACGGCGCTCACCGTCCCATCCGGGTCGGCGACGTGGCGGACGCTCACCGCGCCGGTGCCGAGCGCGTCGCTGTCGAACGCCTCCACCGTGGGCGGGCGCACCGCGCGCTCATCGAGGACGCCCAGCAGCTCCTCATCGGAGACGTCGAGGCGATGCCACTCGTACACGCTCGCGATCGCCACCTCCACGTGCGGCTGCGTGAGGTAGCCGTACCGGTGTTCGCCCGTGTCGATCCCTCGGGAGAGCCCCTCCGCGTAGGAGCGGAAGAGGTCCTGCTGGTCGGCGTCGTAGCCGTGGAGGTCGCTGAGCACGCTCACGAGCGTCGCGCTCCAGTCCTCCAGCCGGGCGTACCCCTGCCACGGGAACCGTGACGGGATGTACATCCAGCGTGCCGGGTCGGCGTCCACGCGCAGGGTCATGCGGGCTCCTCGCTCGCGGTCGGCCAGTCGAGCGCTTCGAGCATCGTCTCGACGAGCAGCGACAGGGCGTCGGTCACCGGGGCGAACTCCGCGACGGGCTGGCCGGAGATCGACGCGAACCCGACCAGCAGCCCACCGTCCGGTGCGAGCCAGGTGTACTCGATCGTGCGCAGGAGCGCGAGCGACTCGGGATCGGCGCCGTCCGTCGGGATGTCGGTGACGACGCGGCGGGCGGGGCCGGCATCCGTCTCGCGCGCTTCGCCCCCCGGCGGCAGCACGGGCAGCGAGCCTGTCGCCGTCGGCAAGAGGCTGAGCGAGATCGCGGTGGACACCGGCACCTGCCACGGCACACCGAGGGGCAGCACGACAGCGAAGCACTCGGCGTCGCGCGCGTCGTCGAGCACGCCCACGAGCCACTCTTCGAGGCGGTGGATGAACGGACCGATGCTGTCGCGCGGGCCACGGCGCCACGCCTCGGTGAAGACCTCGCGGGCCGTGTCGCGATTGTCGGCGCCGACCGGGATCGACGCCCAGCCGGGCGGCACGACGTAGCGGGGGCGCCGTGCGGCGAGAGCGGCCGTCATGAGCCCACCCGCCAGGTGCTCGCCTGGTGGACGTTGTCGTTGTACCAGTCGGAGGCCCCCTGGAGTGCGTCGCCCACGACGTTGTCCGTGAGGCCGTCCGGAAGGGCGTCGAGCAGGGCGGGAAGACGCTCGCCGAGCGTCGCGTCGGCCTGCTGGAAGACCATGTTGGTGCTGGTGGCGAGCTGCTGAGTGAAGCGGTGGGTCTGGCCGAGCGCGGTGAGCGCCTCGATCGTCGCGTTGCTCCCGGTGACGGTGGGGTTCTGCAGCAACCGCAGGAAGTCGGCGTTGCTGCCGCCCTTCGCGGTGATCAGCTCGACGGCCCGGCGGAGGAAGGCCGGCGTGTTCTGGCCGAGCGTGAGGCCGGGTATCGGCGTCTTGACCGAGGTGAGCGCGCCGCTGAGCACGTTGTCGAACTGGTTCGTCACGAGGCGCGAGGCCGCACTCAGGCCGCGCGACGTGGCCTGGGGGAGAGCGTTGCTCACGACGGCGAGCCGGTTGGCGCGCATGAGGTTCACGACCTGGCCGACGCCGCGCGAGGCGATCGCGCCGACGCCCAGGGTCGCGACCGCGAGCACGTCGAGGGCGAAGTCGACCCACGAGATCTCGCCGGCGGCCGCGAGCAGCAGGCTGAGTCCCGCGGTGAGCAGACCCGCGGCGAGGGCGAACGGTGCCAGCACGGGGAAGACGAAGCTGAGCACCGACAGCACGGCGGTGATGACCTGCAGCACCTGTCGGATGGCCTGCAGGATCTCCGCGTTCTCCTGCACCCAACCGAGCACGTTGTCGAGCAGTGAGTCGTTGAGGCCGTCGCCGTTCGTCGCGGTCTCGAAGCGCGAGGCGGCGTTCCGCCCCGACTGGCGGAGCGTCTCGAGGATCGTGTTGAAGCGGGTCTGAGCCGACGACAGCGTGCCCTGGTGCGTGTTCGCCCGCGCGTGCATGCGGATCAGCTGCTGATTGAGGTCGATCAGCTCGGTGGGATCCGTGATCGACAGGCGCTGCTGCTCGAACTGACGGATCCGCCCGTTGGCGTAGCTCAGCTGCGCTTGGGCGTCGCTCTGCTCCTCGACGATGGGCGCCGCCTGCGTCTGCGCCGTCTCGAGATCCGTGGCGAAGTCGCCCAGCGCGTCGGAAGCGACCCGGTAGCGGTTCTCGAGCGTGGCGAGCTTGTCGGCGACATTCGTCGCGTTCTCGGCCAGTTCGTCGAGCGCATCGCTGCGGTGGTTGCGGGTCTCCGCGATCGCCGTGCGGAGCCCGGAGACGGCATCCAGGATCGCGTCGGCGGTGCGCTCGAAGCGCGACGCGCGCGAGCGGATCGTCGCGGGGTCACCCGGGATCGGGGCGATCGTCGTGGGCAGGTCCATGGCTGCTCCCTTCCTCGACGATGCTATTTCGCCGCGCGGCGGCGGGGCGATGGGGAGGACTCCCCATGGTCCCCTGCCAGGAACCCGGCTGCCCGGCTGTCGGTCACGCGGTTCCGATGCGGATGCCGGCGGC
>JACEFY010000269.1 GCA_016807485.1 Stenotrophomonas maltophilia
CGAGGGCGGCATCGGCGCGCAGCGCCGGGCGCCAGCCGCTTCCCGCGAGCCGGCGGATGTAGGGGAGCGTCGCGTTCGTCAGCGCTGAGGTCGAGGTGTTGGGCACCGCACCCGGCATGTTCGCCACGCAGTAGAACACGCTGCCGTGCACGGGAAAGGTCGGATCGGCGTGGGTGGTCGGCCTCGTGTCGGCGAAGCAGCCGCCCTGGTCGACGGCGATGTCGACCAGCACCGAGCCGGGCCGCATCCGCGCCACCATGTCGTTCGTGACGAGCTTCGGCGCCTTCGCTCCGGGAATGAGCACCGACCCGATGACGAGGTCGCTCGCCACGACGGCCCGGTCGAGGTCGAGCGGGTTCGAGGCGGCGGTCTTCACGCGTCCCTGGAAGTGGTCGTCGAGGAACCGGAGGCGCTGGATGTTGGTGTCGAAGATCGTCACGTCGGCGCCGAGGCCCGCCGCGATCACCGCGGCGTTGGCGCCTGCGACGCCCCCGCCGATGACCGTGACGGTCGCCGGGCGTGTCCCCGGGACGCCCGACATGAGAAGCCCCAGGCCGCCCGAAGAGCGCATGAGGGTCGCCGCGCCCACGGTGGGAGCCAGGCGCCCGGCCACCTCGCTCATCGGGGCGAGCAGCGGCAGGCCGCCCCCGGGGAGCTCGACGGTCTCGTACGCGATCGCGGTGATGCCCGACGCGATCAGCGCGTCGGTGAGGGGGAGGTCGGCGGCGAGGTGCAGGTAGGTGAAGAGCACGAGGTCGTCGCGGAAGTAGGCGTACTCGCTCTCGATCGGTTCCTTCACCTTCAGGAGCAGTTCGGCGCGCGCCCAGACCTCCGCCGGGTCGTCCAGGAGCACGGCGCCGGCATCGGTGTACTCCGCGTCGGTCATCGACGACCCGGCGCCGGCGCCCGTCTGGACGAACACCTCGTGCCCCGCGCCGACGAGGTCGTGCACGCCGGCGGGCGTCAACGCGACGCGGTACTCGTTGTTCTTGATCTCGGTGGGAACACAGATGCGCATGTTTTCCTCTCTGCGCCGCGTGCCCCCTTCTGGGAGGCCGGGGCGACTACACCGTCGGCCGGATGGACCCGACGACCTGCCCGCCGCCCGAAACGGTCAGCGGAAGCTCTGCCAGCGTGGCGGCCACCTCGGCGGCCGGCAACGCCCCGACCCGCACGAGGAGCGCGAGGGCGATCGCCGCCTTCGCGCGATCGCCGCCGTCGAGGACCTTGAGTGCGACGGTGGCGCCGTTCGGCGCGACCATCACCTGGATGCCCTCGGCGCCGCCCTTCGCGAAGACGCCGAGGCGCTCGATCGCGATGGTGTCCTGCCCCCCGGGGCCGTCGATCGCCCAGGGGTGCTCGCGCACCGCGCGCACGAGAGCGCCGGCGGTGCGGTGCAGGGCGAACGGCGACCGCTCCGACGACGTGCCGATGCGGTGGACGGCACGGCCGAGCGCCGACAGGCTCATGGCGTGGACGGGCGCCCCGCATCCGTCGATCGCCGTGACGGTGATGCGCGCCCCCGTGAGGCGCTCGATGACCTCGCGGATGTGCACCTGCAGCGGGTGCGCCGGGTCGAGGTAGGTCGTGGTGTCCCAGCCGTTCGCCACGCACGTCAGCAGCATGGCGGCGTGCTTGCCGGAGCAGTTCATGCGGATGCGGGCGGGCTGGCCGAGCTCGCGGACCATCTCATCGCGGGTCGCGTGATGGGTGGGCCACGCCGCCGGGCACCGGAGGTCGTCTTCGCCGAGGCCGGCGGTGTCCAGGATGCTGCGCACGACAGCCACGTGCCGATCGGTGCCGGAATGGCTCGCGGTCGAGAGGGCGAGCCGCTCGCCCTCGAGCACCGCGCCCGCCGATGCGAACGCCAGCGCCTGGAGCGGCTTCATGCTCGATCGGGGCACGATGGGCGTGTCGACATCGCCGAGCGTGATCACCGGGACGCCCTCGGGGTCGAAGACGATCGCGGCGCCGGCATGCCGAGACTCGACGAAGCCGCTGCGCTCCACCACGGCGAGCTCCACCGACGACGCCACACTCACGGTTCCGCTCGATCCTGCCACCGCGCCAGCCTATCGTCCGGGGCGCGAGCGCCGCCCGGCGCACACGCCCGGCGTGGCAGACTTGCCGCATGATCGGCCATCACCACTATCGGGTGCGCAGCCGCTGGGACGGCAACCGCGGAACGGGGACCAGCGGATACCGCGACTACGACCGCGCCGTGACGATCGAGATCGACGGCAAGCCGAGCCTCGCCGCATCCGCCGACCGCCCGTTCCGCGGCGACCGGTCCAAGTGGAACCCCGAAGACCTCCTGCTGGCCGCCCTCAGCGAATGCCACCTGCTGTCTTATCTGCACGCCTGTGTCGAAGCCGGAGTCGTCGTCGTCTCCTACCAGGACGACGCCACCGGCACGATGGTGCAGGACGGGCGGGGCGGCGGTGCCTTCACCGAGGTGCTGCTGCGGCCGACCGTCGAGGTGGCCGAGGCATCCATGGTCACGGCGGCCGAGGTCGCGCACGCGCAGGCGCGCGAATGGTGCTTCATCGCCAACAGCGTGAACTTCCCCGTGCGCCACGAGGTGACCGTCACCGCCGTCCCTGCCGGCTGAGGTCCATCTCGCGTCCCGAAAGCAGGGCGAAGTGGCACTGACCCCCGGCCGGTGGGGGTCGAGTGCGCATCCGCCCCGCTTTTGGAACCGTCCTCGCGTGTGATCGGTCGCCCGGTCGCGAGCTCAGCGGTGCGCGCGCCCCGCGAGCAGGCCCACGACGGCCGCGCGGACTTCGTCGGGGTGCCACATGATGTCTTCGGTGATCGGGCGAGAGGTGGAGAAGCCTTGCGCAGCGGCCGCCTGGTCGCGGCGTCGGTCGCGTTTCTGCTGCTCCCACGAGGAGTGGAAGGCCTCGCTGTCGCACTCGATGATCAGCCAGCCGTCGACCACGAAGTCGACCCTGCCGACGCCCGACACCGTCACCTGGACGTCGAACGAGCATCCGATCGCGCGGAGGATCAGCAGCATGAGAGTCTCCGAGCCGGACTCCGCGCGCTCATCGACGAGGCGTCGGAGCCGCCGGTACCGCCGGGGAGCGTGGCGAACAGCTCATCGAGCTCGTCGCGGGGAAAGACACCGAGGTACACCGCCGAGTCGATGGTCGCGACCGCTGCGCGCGGGGTCTGGCACTGCACCGCCTGCCTCAGCGCGTCGAACACGTCGACACTGAGCGCTTGCGGGTGGGGCGCACGAACGAGCCGCTCACGGTGGGTGCGACGCTGCGCGATGCAAGGCACCCGTGCCGCACCCGGGTCGATGTGCACGTGGGTGCGTGCGTGCTCGAGGACGAACACGCCGCGTCGGCGCAGCTCGGAGACGCAGGCGAGGCGGCCGCGGGCGGAGCCCGCCGAGACGCAGTCGCCGTCGGTCGTGGGTGGGCAGTACGCGCCCTGGCGCAGCTGCACGAGGCGGCCGCCCGCAACGGCAGCGCGCACGTCGCGGGCGCGCCAGTGGGCGGCGCGCAGATCGCGGGTACGCAGGAACTGCGGCGCGGATCCTCGGTCGGGGATGCGGGTGGGGGTCATCGCTCCAGAGTGGGCGGTGCGGCGCGCTGCGTGCGGTCCGGAGGGCGGATCGGGTGATGGATCGCGGAATCACCCGCCTGGGGAGGCGGCGGCGCGATGTGCGAAACGCCGGGCAGATCGAACCGGGCCGG
>JACEFY010000027.1 GCA_016807485.1 Stenotrophomonas maltophilia
TCGTCCGCGATCGGAGGACCGGCGACGGCCGCCGTGACCGCACCGGCAGCCCCCGCGAGAAGAATCGCCGCACAAGCGAGCACGAGCCCGCGTCGCACGCGTTCAGCGAGCGGGGTCCGCGCGTGCCGGGCGACCTCGACCTCCGCCACGGGCATCTGCGCCCGGACGGCGCGACGGGACGGCGTCGGCTCGGGTTCCGGCATGGTTCCATTGTCACCGACCTCGCGAGCGAGCACCCGCATCCGACTTTCCGTTCACTCTCGGAGCTACGCCCCTTGCGGCAGATTCGTCATTATGTTCTACTGGCTCGCATGCGATGGCAGGGGCAGACGACGCGCGGGGAGGATGCCGCCGCGCTCCCCGGGATGGAATCGCTCGACGGCCTCGTGCGCTCGGTGACGACGCCCGAGTTCGCCGGGATGACCTTCCACGAAGTGCGGGCGAAGTCGGCGCTCAACCATGTGCCCGGCCCGTCGGCGATGCCGTTCGACTGGACGGTGAACCCCTATCGCGGATGCAGCCATGCCTGCGCCTATTGCCTGTCGCCCGACACGCTCGTGCTGTGCGCCGACGGACGTCAACGGCCGATCAGTGCCCTCAAGGTCGGCGACCTCGTCATGGGGACCGCACAAGGCGCCACCTACCGGCATTACGCACCCACCCCGGTGCTTGCGACGTGGACGACACGCAAGCGTGCGCACCGGATCACTCTGGCCGACGGTACCGAGATCGTCGCCAGCGGAGATCATCGCTTCCTCAGCAACCGCGGGTGGAAGTACGTGCGCGGCGCCATGAGCGGTCCGGGTCAACGACCATTCCTCACGACGAGCAACAGGCTGCAGGGATTCGGGATGGCCGCGGTTCCCGAATGGGACGAGCCCCGCCATGCGGACTATCGACGCGGCTACCTGTCCGGCATGATCCGCGGCGACGGAATGATCTTCCACGGCTCCTACCCGCGCCCCGGCCGTACCGGTGATGTGCACCGCTTCCGCCTTGCACTCATCGACGAGGAGGCACTCGATCGGACGCGCCGTTACCTCGCCGCGGAGCAGATCACGACGCACACCCGTCCGTTCACCGCCCAGACGGACCAGCGGCGCGCAATGAACGCCATCCACACCGCGAAGGCAGGGGCCGTATCGGCGATCGAGGCACTCCTGCCGACACCGGAAGTTCCGAGCACCCACTGGCGCGAGGGGTTCCTCGCCGGCATCTTCGATGCGGAGGGATCCTCCTCGCGGGGCATCGTCCGCATCAGCAACAAAGACACCGCGCTCATCGACGCCATCACCCAGGCCCTCCGGACCTTCGACCTGCCGCACGTCGTGGAACCGGCGAGACCCAATGGTGTCCGAGCGGTGCGGCTGACCGGTGGCATCCCGACCCACCGCCGCTTCTTCGAGCGCGTCCGTCCGGCCATCACGCGCAAGCTGGCGCTTGAGGGGACAGCCGTGAAGACGACGAGCGATCTCCGTGTCGTCTCGATCGAGGATCTGGGTGTCGACATCGACATGGTCGACATCACAACGGGCACTCGGGACTTCGTCGCCAACGGCGTGATCAGCCACAATTGCTTCGCACGGAACACGCACACCTACCTCGACCTCGACGCGGGGCGCGACTTCGACAGCCAGATCGTCGTCAAGGTCAACGTCGCCGAGGTGGTGCGCCGCGAACTCGCCCGACCGTCGTGGGCGCGCGAGACGGTGGCCCTCGGCACGAACACCGACCCGTATCAGCGCGCCGAGGGTCGGTACAAGCTCATGCCCGGCATCATCGAAGCCCTCGCCGACAGCGGCACGCCCATGTCGATCCTGACGAAGGGCACACTCCTGCGTCGCGATCTGCCCGTGCTCGAAGAGGCGGCCCACCGTGTGCCCGTGTCGATCTCGATGTCGATCGCCGTGTTCGACGACGCGCTGCAGCAATCGCTCGAACCGGGGACCCCCAGCACGACGGCGCGCCTGGCGACGGTGCGCGCCGCGACCGACGCCGGCTTCCGGGTGACGGTCTTCCTCATGCCGATCCTGCCGCACCTCACCGACGACCCCGCCGTCCTGGACCATGCCCTCGGCCGCATCCGCGAGGCGGGAGCCACCCGGGTCGTCTTCGGTGCGCTGCACCTGCGTCCCGGCGCCAAGGAGTGGTTCTGGCAGTGGCTCGAGCGCGAGCACCCCGACCTCGTGCCGCGTTACCGGGGCCTGTACCCCGGGGTGTCGGCGTACGCGCCGGACGGATACCGCAAGATGCTCTCAGCCCGGGTGCGTCCGCTGCTGCGTCGGCACCGACTGGGCGGCGGCGCCGAGGAGGATGTCGAGACGCGGGCTCCGCGCCCCGGCCCGGTTCGAGCCACGGGTCGCGCGGCTGCTCGTGAGGCCATGCTGTTCTGACCCGACTCAGGTCGGCACGTCGCGGACGCGGGCGCACCCCAGGGCAGGAAAAAAGCCGAGAACAGGACGATTCTCGGGGAATCGTCCTGTTCTCGGCTGATCGCCTGTGCTCGGCTCACTCAGCGCCGATCAGGCGTCGACGTTCGCCGCCTGACGGCCGGCCAGCTCCTCCAGGAGGTCGTCGCCGACGCGGACGTTCTCGAACGGCGCGTCGATCTCGGCGCGGTCGAGCATCTCGGTCATGCGGCGCTGGCGCTGCCGCGTGATCAGGGTCACGACGGTGCCGCTACGCCCCGCGCGGCCGGTGCGGCCGGAGCGGTGCAGGTAGGTCTTGTACTCGTCGGGCGCGTCGGCCTGGATCACCAGGTCGATGTCGTCGACGTGGATGCCGCGGGCCGCGACGTCGGTGGCGACGAGCACGTTCACGCGCCCCGAGGTGAGGCGTTCGAGGTTGCGGGTGCGCTTGGCTTGGTTGAGGTCGCCGTGGAGGGCGACCGTATGGATGCCGGCGTCGTCGAACTGCTCGGCGAGCATCTCGGTGTAGGCCCGGGTGCGGGCGAACACGAGCGTCTTGCCGGCGCGGTCGACGAGCGACGTCAGGATCTCGGCCTTGTCGCGGTGGTCGATCACGAGCACGCGGTGCTCGATCGTGCCCGAATCCTGGTCTTCACCGGCGACTTCGTAAACCGCCGGATCGACGAGGAACTCATCGACCAGCGCGGCGACCTCACGGTCGAGCGTCGCGGAGAAGAGCAGCTTCTGCGCCCCGTCCTTGACGAGGCGGAGGATGCGCTGCATCGGCTCGAGGAAGCCGAGCTCGCTCATGTGGTCGGCTTCGTCGAGCACGACGATCTGCACGTCGGAGAGATCGAGCTTGCCCTGGGCCTGCAGGTCTTCGATGCGCCCGGGCGTGCCGATGATGATGTCGACCCCCTTCTTCAGCGCACCGACCTGGCGCGCCTGCGGCACGCCGCCGTAGATCTGCGTCGTGAAGAGCCCCACGCTGCGCGCGATCGGCTGGATCGTGCGGTCGATCTGCAGGGCGAGCTCGCGCGTCGGTGCGAGCACCAGGGCACGCGGGGTGCGGCCGAACTCGCGCCGCTTGCCGGACTGGCTGCGGAGGACCTTTTCGACCAGCGGAGCGCCGAAGGCGATGGTCTTGCCCGAGCCGGTGCGGCCCCGCGCCAAGACGTCCTTGCCCGCGAGGATCGGCGCGATCGTGGCCGCCTGGATCGGGAAGGGGGATGCCGCGCCCTGGTCCGCGAGGACCCGCACGATGTTCTCCCCGAGCCCGAGGTCGCCGAACGTCACGCCCTCGGTCGCCTCGGCCGCGATGGCCTCGGCCTGCAGCTTCTCGTGCACCACGTCGACGTGGTCGTGGTGAGCCTTGGCCTTCTTCTCCGCGTTCTCCCCACGCCCTCTCCACGCATCGCTGCCGCGCTGCGCGGAGCCTCCGGGCGCGTGGCCCCAATCGGAGCGGTTGCCGGCGTACGGGGCGCCGGCGACTCCCCCGGCGACGGCCGCGGTGCGCGCCGGACGGCGATCGCCGGCATCGCGGCGGGGCCGCTCGTCGAACGAGCGCGCGGGGCGCTCGTCACGACGGGGACGGTCGTCACGGTAGGACGGACGCGCATCGCCGAAGGTGCGGCGGTCGTCACGCGGCTGCGCCTCGCGGCGCGGCGGTCGGCGGTCGTCGCCCGCGCGCGCGGGGCGCTCGTCGTAGGACCGCGCCGGGCGATCTCCGTAGGGCCGCGCGGGACGGTCGTCGCGGCGCGGTCGGTCGTCGAAGGAGCGAGCCGGACGGTCCGAACGAACGGGGCGGTCGTCGTACGAGCGGGCCGGACGGTCATCCCGGCGCGGCCGGTCGTCGAAGGAGCGATTCGGGCGGTCGTCGCGGCGCGGCCGGTCATCATACGAGCGGGCGGGACGGTCATCCCGGCGGGGCCGGTCGTCGTACGAGCGGGCCGGACGGTCCGAACGCGCGGGCCGGTCGTCATACGAGCGGGCCGGACGATCATCCCGGCGGGGACGGTCGTCGAACGAGCGAGCCGGGCGGTCGTCCCGCTGGGGGCGGTCGCCGTGCGCATGCGTGCGGATGCCGCGGGCTTCGCCCCGGCCGGCGCGCTCCTGCGCGTTCCAGCGCTGCTTCTTGGGCGCCGCGTCCTCGGCTTCGGGCCGGTAGCCGCGGTGGCTGGGGCTCTTGCTGCCGGTGGTTCCGGCTGACGACTGTCCGGGTCGGCGCTTGGCGTCCTGATAGGAGGTCTTCTTGCCGTAGCGCGGCTCGAAGTTCTGTGCGCGGCCGCCGGCCGGCTTCTTGTTCTTGGGCACGATGATGTCCTTCTGGGTTGTCCTGTGCAGAACAGCCTCCTGAGCGCGCACGCGTGCGCGGCCGCGACTGCGGCGTGGAGTAACCCGGGCATCCATCGGCCGGGGGCCGTTCAGTGATGGTTCATGCGCGCCGATCGGCGCTCACCATCGGCCCCACAGACTCACAAACCCATCCGCGCATGCGCGGTGTCCAGAGCCGACCGCACAACTGTAGCGGACGCCCCTGGGAGAGCACCCGGAGCGCCGCCCCGCGTACGCTGGCACCGTGACGATGACCCCCGCCGATCCGACCGGCTCGCGCTTCCACCTCACCGACGGCGACACGCGCGCGGAGGTCGCCACCGTCGGCGCGGCGCTCCGCGCCTTCGCGATCGACGGCGTCGACATCGTGCCCCGGTATCCCGACTCGGTTCCGACGCCCGCATCCTCCGGCGTCGTGCTCGTTCCCTGGCCCAACCGCGTCGCCGGCGGATCGTGGACCCAGCGCGGCGTCACCCGGCAGCTCGCGGTCACCGAGCCGGCCACCGGAGCCGCCTCGCACGGCCTGCTGCGGTTCACGTCGTACGTCCCGGTGTCGCAGGCATCCGATTCACTCATCCTCGCCGCCGACGTCGTGCCGCAGATCGGCTATCCGTTCCACCTCCGCACCACGGTGATGTACGCACTCGCGGGCACGACCCTCACGGTCACGCACACGATCGAGAACGTCGGCGCCGACGCGGCCCCGGTCGCGCTCGGCACGCACCCTTACTTGGGCATCGGCGGCGTCGACACCGCCGAGCTCACGGTGCAGCTCGATGCGCCCCTCCGCGCGGTCGTCGACGAGCGCCTCATCCCCGTCTCCGACGAGCCGGTCGATGAGGCGACCGATCTCCGCTCCCCCCGCCGCGTCGGCGATCTCGACCTCAACACGGCGTACTCCGGGATGCCACGGGATGCCGCGGGCCGCATCCGTGCGACGCTCACCGCCCCCGACGGCCGCGCGGTCGACCTCTGGGCCGGCCCCGGGTTCACGCGCCTCCAGCTCTACACGACCGACCGCTATCCCGGGCAGCCGGTCGCGATCGCGATCGAGCCGATGACGGCCCCCGCGAACGCGTTGAACACGGGGGAAGACCTGCGCTGGCTCGAGCCGGGCGACCGGTGGACGCTCGAGTGGGGCATCACTGCGACGCTGTAGCCACGACGCGACCGTCGTCAGAGCACGGGGTGGCTGCCCGTGTAGCCCTCGCGCTCGCGCGCGGCTTCGGCGATGCGGCCGCGGAGCGCGAACCATCCGCCGATGAGCATCGGGATCAGCAGCAGGCTCGACAGCAGCACCCAGCGGCCCGTCTCGGAGAAGCCCATCGTCACCAGCACGAACGCCAGGAACACGAGGGTCGCCCAGGATGTCGCCGGGCTGCCGAACAGGCGGAACGTGGGTCGCTTCGCCTTGCCCTCCTTGGCCCACTTCTGCAGCTTCATCTGGCAGAGGATGATCGTCGCCCAGCCGCCGATGATCCCGATCGCCGAGACCTCCAGCACGATGTCGAACGCCTTCGAGGGCGCGATCGCGTTGAGACCGACGCCGAGCAGCGTGATGACGGCCGTCAGCAGGATGCCGCCGAAGGGCACGCCGTTTTTGCTCATCCGCTCGGTGAAACGCGGGGCGGATCCGTTGATGGCCATCGACCGCAGGATGCGTCCGGTCGAGTAGAGCCCCGCGTTGAGCGAGGACAGGGCGGCGGTGAGCACGACGAAGTTCATGATGGATGCCGACACCGCGCCCGCCTGCGGTGACCCGATGTGCGAGAAGAACGTGACGAACGGCGACTCGTCGGCCGAGTACTGGTCGTAAGGCAGGAGGAGCGAGAGCAGCAGCACCGACCCGACGTAGAACACCGCGATGCGGAAGATCACCGTGTTCACGGCCTTCGGCATGACCTTGCGGGGCTCAGCCGTCTCGCCCGCGGCGATGCCGACGAGCTCGATGGCGGCATACGCGAACACCACTCCGCTGATCGCGATCGCCGGCGCCCAGACGCCGCCCGGGAAGATGCCGCCGTTGTCGCTGATGACCGAGAAGCCCGTGGGGCCGACGTCGGTCTTGCCGACGAAAATCAGGAAGATGATGCCCACCACGAGGAATGCGACCAGCGCGGTGACCTTGATGAGGGCGAACCAGAACTCCATCTCGCCGAAGACCTTGACCGACACGAGGTTGAGGGCAAGAACCACCACCAGCGCGATGAGTGCGATCGTCCACTGCGGAATCGCCTGCAGCGGCGGCCAGTACGGCGCCCAGAACTTCACGTACAGCGCGATCGCGGTGACATCCACGATCGAGGTGAACGCCCAGTTGAGGAAGTACAGCCAGCCGGCGGTGTACGCCATCTTCTCGCCGTAGAACTCACGTGCGTACGAGACGAACGATCCGGACGACGGGCGGTGCAGGACGAGCTCGCCGAGCGCGCGGAGGATGAGGAACGCGAAGAATCCGCAGATCGCGAAGACGAGCACGAGGGCGGGCCCGGAGGTGGCGAGCCGGCCACCGGCGCCGAGGAAGAGCCCCGTGCCGATCGCTCCGCCGATCGCGATCATCTGGATCTGACGGGCGCCGAGGGTCTTGTGGTAGCCGTCTTCCTCGCTGGAGAAGTCCTGCGCGGCGAGCGTGACATCCCCGACGAGCTCGCGCGGACTCTCACGATCCTGTCCGAGATCGTGGGCGGCGTGGCGGGCCGCCTCTTCCCGTGCGCGTGCGTCGTCGGTCATCTCGGGCACCTTCCCCGCCCTCACCCCGAGGACGTGGGCACCACCGTACCGCTCTGCCGATGTCGCGCGCGTGACATCCGCAAAGCGATCCGTCGCCGGCGCGTCAGTGGGCGCGGAGGGCGCGGCGCGACGGCTCACCGCCGTCTCCGTCAGCGGTCAGTCGCCGTGCGCCTCGCGCATCGCACGGCGCGGGTGCAGGTCACTCGTGTCGACCGGAGTGAGGTCTGCGTCCCCCGCGACGCGGCGGGCGGCGCGGCGCTCCTTCGCCCCCTCGACGAGGTTGTGCAGCGTCGGGAGCACGAGGAGGGTCAGCACGGTCGACGAGATCAGCCCGCCGATGACGACGATGGCGAGCGGCTGCGAGATGAACCCGCCGTGGCCGGTGATGCCGAGGGCCATCGGCGTCAAGGCGAAGATCGTCGCGAGGGCCGTCATGAGGATGGGGCGGAGGCGCCGGGCACCGCCGGCGATCGTCGCGTCGTGGGCGCTCAGCCCCTTCTCGCGGTACTGGTTGACGAGGTCGACGAGCACGATCGCGTTGGTCACCACGATGCCGATGAGCATGAGCACGCCGATCAGCGACGCGACACCCAGGGGCACGCCCGTCACGATCTGCAGCAGGATCGCGCCGGTCGCCGCGAACGGCACCGAGACGAGCAGGAGCAGCGGCTGGCGCAGAGACTTGAAGGTCGCGACCATGACGATGTAGACGATGAGGATCGCGGCAAGCATCGCCAGGCCGAGCTGGCCGAACGCATCCTGCTGCTGCGTGACGACGCCGCCGAGGGAGGCATCCGCTCCCGTGGGGAGGTCGACGTCCTTCAGCGCGGTGTTCACCGTCGCCGACGCGGCGGTGAGGTTGTCGGTCGACGGTGAGACGGTCACCGTTGCAGTGCGCTGACCGCGCTGCGTCGTGATCGACGTGGGTCCCTGACTCTCCTCGACGGTCGCGACCTCGTCGAGGCGGATGAGCCCCGCCGCCGACGCGACCTGCAGCCCCTTGAGGTCGTCGATCGTCGCGGGGATCGACGACGCCTTCAGGTAGACCGTCAGCGAAGTGCCGTCGATCTCGACCGAGCCGATCTGACGCGGCTGCATCGTGTTCGACACGAGCGCACCCACGGCGACCTCCGAGAGGCCGAGCGAGGCGGCCTTGGCCCGGTCGACGGTGACGGCGACGAACGGCAGCGACGCCGACAGGTTGGACGTGACCTGACCGATGCCGTCCTTGCCGTCGAGGGCTGAGGTGACGGCATCCGTCGCCGACTGGAGCGTATCGGCGCTCGGCGCGGTGACATCGATCTCGATGTCGCTCGAGCCGAACCCCCCCTGGCCCGACGACACGGTGAGCGTGCCGACGTCGTCGAGGTCGGCGAGCGCCGCCTGAACGTTCTCACGCACCGCGACCTGATCGGCGGCGGTGTCGGTCGTGATGGAGTAGGTGATGCCGGCGCCACCGCCGGAGAACGCGTCGCGGATCGCCGAGCCCGACGAGCCGATCGAGGTCTGCACGGTCTCGACGCCGTCGACGCCGAGGAGCGCGGCCTCGACCTTCTGCGCGGCGGCGTCTTCGGCATCCAGGCTCGCGGCCTTCGCCACCTCCTGCGAGACGGTGAAGGTGTTCTGACCGGAGTCGCCGAGGAAGTTGGTCTTCATGAGCGGCGCGAGGGCGGCGGTGCCGGCGAGCACGAGCACGGCCAGCAGCAGCGTCACCCACGAGTGCGTGAGCGTCCAGTTGAGGACGGGGAGGTACGCCTTCTGCAGCCTCGACGGCGGTGCCGCGGGGTCTTCCGGGTCGACCGGGTCACCGTCCGCGTCGAGCACCGGCTTGCCCGGCCGGAGGAACCAGTAGGCGAGCACCGGGACGATCGTGAGTGCCACCAGGAGCGACGCGGCCATCGCGATCGTGACGGTCATGGCGAACGGGCGGAAGAGCTCGCCCGTCACGTCGCCGACGAACGCGATCGGCAGGAACACCGCGACGGTCGTGATGGTCGACGCCGTGATCGCCGCGGCGACCTCGCGCACGGCCAGCAGGATCGACTGCAGCTTGTCGGCATCGCCGACGTAGTGGCGCTTGATGTTCTCGATCACGACGATCGAGTCGTCGACGACGCGGCCGATCGCGATCGTCAGCGCACCGAGGGTGAGGATGTTGAGCGAGTACCCGAACGCCTGGATGCCGACGAAGGTGATGAGCACGCTCGTCGGGATCGAGATGGCCGTCACGAGGGTGGACCGCACCGACAGCAGGAACAGCAGGATCACGAGGACCGCGAAGAAGAGGCCGAGCAGCCCCTCTTGGGCGAGCGCCTCGATCGACTGCTGGATGTAGGGCGCCTGGTCGAAGACCACCGTGAAGGTCGCCCCCGCGCCGATCGAGTCCTGCAGCTGCGGGACGAGCGCCGTGACGGCACGCGAGACGTCGACCGTGTTGGCCGAGGGGAGCTTGGTGATCGAGATCGTGAGCGCGGGCTCGCCGTTGACGCGCGAGATGGAGGTGACCGGGTCCTGACCGACCTCGACCGTGGCCACGTCGGCGATCGTGAGAGCACCGGCCGCGGACTGCTCGGGCGACGAGGGTACGAGCGGGAGCGCGCCGACCTCATCCACGGAGGTGATCTTCGTGCCGGTCTGCACGGTGAGCGTCTGATCGCCCTCGGTGACCGTGCCGCCGGGGAAGAGCACCCCGTTCTGGTCGAGCGCGTCGGTGATGGCGGTCTGCGTGAACCCCGCGGCGGCGAGCTTCGCCTGATCCGGGGTGGTCGTCACGCGCTGGCCCTGGCCGCCGACGATGGCCGCGGCGCTCACGCCGGGGACGTCTTCGAGGTCGGGGATCGCGCTCGCCTCGAGCTGCGCCTGGATGGTCTGCTCGTCGTCATAGCCGGTCACGGCGAGGGCGATGACGGGGAGATCGTCGATCGAGAACGACACGACGTTGGGCTCGACCGAATCCGGGAGCGTGGACTTGATGCGGTTGATCGCCTGCAGGATCTTCTGTTCGGCCGTCGCGAGGTCGGTGCCGTAGGTGAACGATGCCGTGATGATCGAGGCGTTGGTCGTGCTCGTCGCCGACGTGGACTCGAGACCCGGGATGCCGCGGATGGCCGTCTCGATGGGCGTCGACACGTCGTTGTTGACGACATCGGGCGAGGCGCCCGGGTACGTCGAGAGGATCGACAGCTGGGGGAACTCCACCGAGGGGATGAGCTCCTGCTTCAGGCTCGTCAGTGCGAGCCCGCCGAAGATCGCGGCGACGATCGTGATCAGCGCGATGAGCGCGCGGTTCTTGAGGCTCAGGACGGCGAGATTCGACACGGGAGGCCTTTGCTGTGCAGGACGGGCGGATACAGAGATGTATCGATGTCATTCTCGCACGCGCATACGACGGGACAGGCCGCGCGAGGCCCGCCGTTCAGCGGGGGAAGAAGCCGCCCACCATGACGCCGAGTGCGGCCGCCACGACGGCGAGGATCGCCGTGCCGAGGAGGTTCGCCCAGGCCCAGTCGCGGCGTCCGCGCTGGGCCAGCAGCACGGTCTCGACCGCGACGGCGCTGAACGTCGTGAACCCGCCGAGCACGCCGACGCCGAGGATCGCCATCCACGCCGGGGCGACCGCCGCGCCGAGCCCGGTGAGCAGGCCCAGGACGAACGAGCCGACGATGTTCACGAGGAGAATGCCGAGGGGGAAGGCATCCTTCCGACCCTTCATGACGGCGCCGTCCATGAGGTACCGGGCGCCCGCACCGAGGCCGCCGCCCGCCACGAGGGCCACGAGCTCCCCGACGGTCATTCGGCGTCCTCCGGCGACTCGACGTCGGCGGGCACTCCGGCCGCGCGACGCCCGGCGACGAGCCCGAGTGCCGCGGCCACCACACCGCCGAACAGCGAGACGACGATGAGCAGCAGCCCGATGACGGGTGCCGCCGTGCCGGTCGTCACCGCCTGCACGGCGAAGGTGCTGTAGGTGGTGAATCCGCCGAGCACGCCCGTGCCGGCGAAGGTCCGGAGGTGGGGATGCCGCCCCGCAAGGCGCCCCACGACGACGCCCAGCAGGAAGGCCCCCGCGAGGTTGATCGCGAGGGTGATCGCGGGCACGACGAGCGGATGCGTCCCGGCGCCGAACGGCGTGATCAGCGCGGCACGGAGGGCGACGCCGATCGCGCCGCCCACCATCGCGAGCAGCAGCGACCTCCACGAGAACCACCGCGGCGATGCCATGCCCTCACGCTAGGGCCGGATCAGCCGAGGAGCAGGCTGCGGATCGCCGTTTCCGCCGAGACCGACGTGTCGAGCAGACGGCCGCGGCGATACCTGCTGAACACCCGCGGGTCGATGTAGGAGCTCCGAGCGACCGTGGGCGTGTTGCCGAGGGCCGCTGCTGCCGCCTTCACCGCCAGGACCTCCGCGCGCTTCAGATCGGACTTCTTCTCCACCGCGCCGACGCGGGCGAGCGCGTCGGCGGCGACGATGGTGCCGCGGAGGGTGCGGAAGTCCTTCGCGGTGAACCGCCCTCCCGTCATCGTGCGGACGTACACGTTGACGTCTTTGGGGGTGAGGGCGACCCGGCGGCGTCCCCGGAGGTAGGCCAACAGCGGCGAGGCGGGGCGCCCGGCCGCGAGGAGCTCGATCGCCGCGGCGAGCTCGCCGTCGTCGATCTGCAGGTTCTGCCGCTTGCCGCTCTTCCCGGGGAAGTCGAAGAGGATGAGCGCGCCGTCGACAACGGCATCGCGACGCCGGAGGGTCGTGAGACCGCGGCTGCCGTGCTTGGACAGGTACGTCTCGGACCCGACGCGCGGCGCGGCCTGGTCCAGGAGCCGGAACGCCACGGCGAGCACGCGCTCCCGGTCGAGGTCGGCGCGTCGGAGGGAGGTGGTGACACGGCCCCGCGCCCGCGGAAGCGCAGCCGCCAGGGCGAGGGCGCGCGCGTACTTGCCCTTGTCTCGGCGCTCCGACCATTGCGGGTGGTAGATGTACTGTCGGCGTCCGGCGCCGTCGATGCCGGTCGCCTGGATGTGCCCGTGCTCGGCGGCGCTGATCCACACGTCCGTCCACGCCGGGGGGATCACGAGGGCGCGGGCACGCTCGGCGT
>JACEFY010000270.1 GCA_016807485.1 Stenotrophomonas maltophilia
TCCAGGCGTTCTGGTTCGTCGCGTTGGCCGATGCCGACAGGATGGCGACCTGACCGGCGTCGCCGATCTGCTCCGCGATGAGGTCGACCTGCGCCTTGGCGATGCCGTCGGACGTCGCCTGGTTGATGAAGAGGTCGCGGCAGTCGGCGTTGGTGTCGGAGTCGAAGGTCACGACCTTGATGCCGGCATCCCGCGCCTCGTTGAGTGCGTCGCAGATCGCCGACGGGTCGTTCGCGGAGACGACGAGACCGCCGACGCCCTGCTGGGTCGCCGTGTTGATGTAGCTGACCTGCGCGTCGGGGGTCGCCTCGGCCGGACCGACCTCGGCGAAGGTCCCGCCGAGCTCTTCGACCGCGGCCTTGCCACCCTTGCTCGAGGTGTCGAAGTACGGGTTGCCGAGGTTCTTGGGCAGGAAGGTGATGGCGAGGTTGGCGCTGTCGCCGCCGCCGGCATCGCCGGTCGAACCGCCACCCGTGGAGCCGGTGTCGGCGCACCCCGCGAGGGCAAGGGCAGCCGCGACGGCGACCGCTGCGACGGCAGCGGCCCGCTTGCGTGCAAACATCATTGTTCTGTTTCCTTTCGTGGGGTCGCCGCGACGGATGTCGACGGCGAAAGGCGCAGCGGCCTCATGCTGTGGATGCTGCGACGCGAGGGATGGTGCCGGGGCGTCGACGCGCCTTCTGCACCCAGGCGAGCACACTGGCGGCGACCACCGAGAGCACCAGGAGGACGCCCGTGATGATGTTGATGACGTCCGACGTGACGTTCGCGAGTCGGAGCGCGCTCGAGAGGGCTCCGATGAGGAGCGCCGCCGCGACGACGCCGTAGAGCTGTCCCCGACCGCCGAACACCGACACGCCACCCAGCACCACCGCCGCGATCACCTGCAGTTCGAGCCCGGTCGCGTTGTCGCCGCGGGCACTGCCGAAGCGGAGCGTGTAGTAGATACCCGCGAACGCCGACACCACGCCGGCGAGGACGAAGAGGATGAACTTCGTGCGCTCGACGTGCACGCCCGAGAATCGGGCGGCATCCTTCGACAGGCCGATCGCATAGATGCCGCGCCCGAAGGCGGTGAAGTGCAGCAGCACCGCGAAGACCACGAGGAGGATGACGAACGGCACCATGATGTACGGGATCGTCGTGCCGGCGATCTTCGCCTTCGCGAGCGCCGTCCACATCTCGGGGAAGTCGGTGACGGCGGTCGTCCCGAGCAGACCCACCGCGAGGCCGCGGAAGAGCGCGAGCGTGCCGATCGTGACGGCGAGCGACGGGAGACCCACGACCGTCACGAGGAATCCGTTGAACGCGCCGCCGACGAGGCCGACCGTGAGCGCCAGCAGCGCCGCGACCTCGAACGGGAGGCCGGCCTGCACCGCGACGCCGGTGACGACGCTGGAGAGCCCGACCATCGAGCCGACCGAGAGGTCGATCTCGCCGGTGATCATGATGAGGGTCATCGGCAGGGCGATGAGGAGGATCGGCGCGATGTCGAGCAGCAGATAGTTGACCGTGATCGGCTGGGCGAACCCTCGGACGGTGCTCATCGAGACCACGATGACGACGAGCAGCAGCGCGACGATCGCCATCTCCCGCGTGAGGAGCACGCGACGCCAGAGCGGCTTGTCGAAATCGCGCGTGAGGCGCGCGGTGCCGGTGGTGGTGGGCGTCGTCATGATGCGTCCCTCGCCTCGATGAGGCGCCGTTTCTGCCGGACCGCGAGGGCCCGGTCCAGCACGATCGCGCCGATGATGAGCACGCCGACCACGGCGCGCTGCCAGAAATCGGGGATGCCGAGGATCGGCAGTGCCCGGTTGATCGTCATGAGCAGCACCGCGCCGATCGCCGCTCCCCACACCGACCCCACGCCGCCGGTGATGGCGACACCGCCGATGACGGCGGCTCCGACCGCATCCAACTCCCAGCCTGCGCCGGCCTGGGAGCTGACCGATCCGTACCGCGCGGCGTAGAAGACGCCCGCGAGACCGGCGAGCGCACCGGAGAGGATGAACGCGGTGAGGATGCGGCGCGTGACCTTGAGTCCGTAGAGCTCGGCCGCAGCGGGGTCGGAGCCGATCGCGTAATACTCGCGGCCGCCGCGGGTGTTGCGCATGTACCAGGCGGCCGCCGCGAGAACGAGCACCGCGACGATCGCGAGGATCGGGATGGTGGCGATCTGCCCCGTGCCCAGTTGGAGGAACTCGCGGGGCATGTCCGAGGCGTTGACGCGGTTGCTCCCCGCCCAGAGCACGTTGATGCCGCGATAGGCATACAGCGTGCCGAGGGTGATGACCATGGCGGGGACGCGCGCGAAGGCGACGAGCGCGCCGTTGATGAGACCGAGCACCGCACCGAACCCGACGGCGAGGAGGACGACGATCGGAATGGGCAGGCCCGGAACATCGATGAAGAGTCGCCCGGTCAGATAGGCCGACAGCCCCATGACCGATCCCACCGAGAGGTCGACGTTGCGGGTGATGATGACGATGGCCTGCCCGACCGCGACCAGCACGAGGATCGACGGGGTCAGCAGCAGGTCGCGCCAGCCGTCGGAGCTGAAGAGGAACGCCGGGTTCTTCGCCGTCGCGGCGACCACGACGAGGGCGAGCGCCGCGAGGATGCCGAACTCGCGGGCCTTGCCGAGCGTGCCGAGCCGCTTGGTGAGGCCGGAGACGGGGATGCGGGTGGTGGAGGTGAAGGTCACGAGTGCTGCTCCGATGCGTGGTGCCCGTCGGTCTGGGATGTGCTCTGCGTCGCGGCGAACATGACGCTCTCCGACGTCGCCTCCGAGCGGTCGAGTTCGGCGGTGATGCGACCTTCGCGCATGACCAGCACGCGGTCGGCCATGCCGAGCACCTCCGGGAGCTCGGAGGAGATCATGAGGATCCCCATGCCCTCCCCGGCGAGTTGGGAGAGGAGGCGATGGACCTCGGACTTGGTGCCCACGTCGATGCCGCGGGTGGGTTCGTCGATGATGAGCACGTCCGGCTCGGTCGCGAGCCACTTCGCGAGCACGACCTTCTGCTGGTTGCCTCCGGAGAGCGTCGCGGCGGGGGTGTCGAGCGCGTGCGCCTTGACCTCGAGGCGCGACGCCCAGGTGCGCGCCGCACGGTTCTCCATGCCGGTCGTGAGCAGGCCGAACCGGGAGAGCTGCCGGCGGATCGCGGTGGTGATGTTGCGCCCGACGCCCGATTCGATCACGAGCCCCTGCTTGCGCCGGTCTTCGGGCACGAGGGCGATACCGGCCCGCATCGCATCGACCGGGCGGCTGCGGGCGATCCGCTTGCCCTTCATCGTCACGGTGCCCTCGCGGTAGCCGTCGACGCCGAAGACAGCGCGGGCGACTTCGCTGCGCCCGGCTCCCACGAGGCCGGCGAGCCCGACGATCTCGCCCGAGCGGACCGTGAACGAGATGTCGTGGAAGATGCCGGGGCTCGTGAGGTTGTCGACCTCCAGCAGGGCGGCACCGATCGTGGTCTCCTGCTTCGGGAAGAGGTCGGTGACGTCGCGGCCGACCATCTGCCGCACGAGCTCGGCGGGGGTGGTCTCGGCGATCGCGGTCGTGGAGATGTACGAGCCGTCCCGCATGACGGTGACGGTGTCGCACAGGGCGAACACCTCGTCGAACCGGTGTGAGATGAAGATGAGTCCGCGGCCTTCGTCGCGGAGACTGCGCGCGATGGCGAACAGCCG
>JACEFY010000271.1 GCA_016807485.1 Stenotrophomonas maltophilia
GCCCAGTGGTTGTTCTGCAGGAAGAAGACCTGCGGCGTCCGGTAGCTGTTGGCGAACACCATCGCCTCGTGCACATCGCCCTGGCTCGATGCTCCGTCGCCGTAGTAGACGATGACGGCCGCGTCGCGCTCGGGGTCGCCGGTGCCCGAACGGCCGTCGAAGACGAGGCCCATGCCGTAGCCGGTGGCGTGCAGGGTCTGCGACCCGAGCACCAGCGTGTAGATGTGGGTGTTGCCGTTCTTGGGGTCGGTCGGATCCCAGCCGCCGTGCGTCAGACCTCGCATGACGCGGATGATGTCGATCGGGTCGACGCCGCGGGTCGTCGCGACGACGTGCTCTCGGTAGGAGGGGAAGATGTGGTCCTGCGGGCGGGTGGCGCGCACCGATCCGACCTGCGCGGCCTCCTGGCCGAACGACGGCGGCCAGAGCGCCAGCTGCCCCTGACGCTGGAGGTTCGTCGCCTGCCGGTCGAATGCGCGCACCGTCACCATGTCGCGGTAGAAGGTCTGGAGATCGTCGTCTCCGAGCGCGTCGACGAGCGGGAGGAAGCGCTCCGCTTCGGGGCTCGGGGCGAACGTTCCGTCCGCCGCCAGGACGCGCACGAGGGCCGGGTCTTCGGGCGAAGTCATGCGTTCACGCTACCGCGCGGGGTATGCGCCACCCTGCATGACTTCGACAACGGATGCCGCGATCCGCCGTCCGCGCTCTACAGGACGGTGGCCGCCGCGACCTCGACGACGCGGTCGAGCGACTCTTCCTCGCCGATCGAGATGCGCACGCCGTCGCCCGCGAACGGTCGGACGATGAGGTCGGCCGCCTCGAACGCCGCGGCCACCTCGAGCGCGCGGTCGCCGGCCGGCAGCCACACGAAGTTGCCCTGGGCGGCGGGCACGCGCCATCCGGTTTCGCGCAGGCGCGCGGCGAGCCGGTCGCGCCGGTCGGCGATGATCCGCACGCGCTCGAGCAGGTCGTCCTCGGCATCGAGGCTCGCGAGCGCCGCGGCCTCGGCGCCGGCCGTGACCGACAGGGGGATGCCGGTGGTCTTCGCCGCGGCGAGGATGCGGGGGTCGCCGACGGCGTATCCGACGCGGAGTCCCGCGAGGCCGTAGGCCTTCGAGAAGGTGCGGAGGACGACGACATTCGGGTGCCCCGCGGCGAGGATGCGGGCCCCGTCGACGGCGTCGGGATCGGTCACGAACTCGGCGTAGGCCTCGTCGAGGACGACGAGCACGTCACCGGGAACGCGGGTGAGGAATGCCTCGAACCCGGCCTGCGTGACGACGGGGCCGGTGGGGTTGTTCGGGCTGCACACGATGATCATGCGGGTGCGGTCGGTGACGGCATCCGCCATCGCGTCGAGATCGTGGCCGCCCTCCGCCGTGTTCGGCACGGTGACCGGCGACGCGTCGGCGACGATCGCGAGCCCCGGGTAGGCCTCGAACGACCGCCACGAGAAGAGGAGCTCGTCGCCCGGGCCGCAGGTCGCGTGGGCGAGCTGGTACAGGATCGACACCGACCCGGCGGCGACGTGCACGGCATCGTTGGCGACGCCGAAGCGCTCGGCGAGGCGCGCTCGGAGCCGCGGCGACGATGCATCGGGATAGCGGTGGAAGCCGGCGGCGGCCTGCATCGCGGCGACGACACCCGGAAGGGGCTCGAACGGGTTCTCGTTGCTCGACAGCTTGAACGCCTCGGCGCTCGCCTGCTTACCCTGCTTGTAGGCGGGATGGGCGGCGATCGCGGGGCGGATGCGCACGGGGGAGTCGGTCACGCGACGAGTCTACGAGCACCCGCAGACGCCGTTGTGATACCGAAACGGTGGCGATACCATTCCGGTATGGCCATGACACTGCGACTCCCCGAAGAACTCGACGCCCAGCTCGACGCGATCTCCGCAGCCGAGCATGTCTCCAAACACGCGCTGATCCTCCAGGCCGCGGAGGCCCTGGTCGCCCGCCGCGGACGACGCGGCGAACTGTTGGGGGCGATCGACTTCGTCCGCTCCCACGACGCAGAGCTCCTGCAACGCCTGGAAGACGCGTGACCGAGTTCCTTTCGCTCGACGATGCGCTGGTCGTGGCGCAGGAGTTCGGTTTTCACGTTCGCGATCACGGTCTCCTCGCTTCTGCCCTCGCCCGCCCCGCAACGACCATCTTCGGCGCCGACGCCTATCCGTCGCTCGATCGCAAGGCGGCTGCCCTCCTGGAGAGCGTCGTCAAGAACCACCCGTTCTTCGATGGGAACAAGCGCAGCGGATGGACGCTGATGGTGTCCTTCCTCTGGCTGAACGGCTTCGCTCACGACTTCGACACCGACTCGGCGTTCGATCTGGTCGTCGGGGTCGCGGAGGGCGCCGTCGACCTCGACGAGTCCGAGCGCCGGATCGCCGCGCACCGCGTTTCCCGGTGAGTGAAATCGCCGGAATCGCCGATTCCCTGCGGGCACACTCCGTGGGAGACTGACCCATCATGCGATTCATCATCCGCGTCGTCGTCAACGCCTTCGCCATCTGGGTGGTCACCCTGATCGCCGCCCTCCGGGTGGATGTCATCCCGTTCGCGCCCGGCGAGACGCTGCAGCTCGTGCTGACCCTTCTGGCGGTGGCGGCGATCTTCGCGATCGTGAACACCCTCATCGGGACGGTCATCAAGATCATCGCCTTCCCCCTCTACATCCTGACCCTGGGGCTCATCTCGCTCGTCATCAACGGGTTGCTCCTGTGGATCACCGCGTGGGTGACCGCGTCGTGGAACTGGGGTCTGCGGGTCGAGGACTTCTGGCTCGGCGTCGTGGCGGCGCTCGTGATCTCGCTCATCAACTGGGTGTTCGGCATCATCCTCCGCCCGCAGGTGAAGTCGAACCGCTCGGCACGCTGACTCAGCCGCGCCGGCTCGCGCCGTAGACCGTGGACTGCACCGACACGGCCTGCCCGAGCGACGCGGCGAGCGCACGCGCCGGCGCCACGCGCGGGTCGCTCGAGGCGTCGAGCAGGGCCGCCGTCTCGACGTAGCGGGTGAGGGCGTGCGGCTCCATCGGCATCTCTCCGTCGAGGACGGATGCCGGTGAACTCCGCTCCACGACGATGCTGTCGGCGGATCCGACCGCTCCGGGATGCCCGCCCGCGGCGAGCGCGGGAACGGGGTCGTCGCGGTGCCGGATGTCGACACTGAGGGTGCCCGCGCCGACCGCGACCTGCACCGGATCGCCCAGCGTCACGAGCGCCGGCACCTCGTAGACGCCCGACGCCGCCACGTGCGAGGCGATCATGGCGCCCTGCGAGTGCCCCACGAGGGAGACCGTGTCGCCGGGCTGCGCTCCGGCGGCGGCGAGCGCCGCCATCGTCGCGTCGTAGGAGGTGGACCGCGCCCCCGTGTAGAGCTCGACGTTCGACGCCATGTCCCACGGCTCGTCATCGTCCTCGCCGACGCGGGTGCCGGCGACGTAGGCGACGAACTGCGTGGTCCCGTCGGCCATCGTGTATTTCTCCACGCGCACCCGGCCGTCGCCGCTGGGGATGCGGGCCGCCATGTCTGCGAATCCCCCGGGCGCCGCGGCGGGAGCCGACGTGAGGGGTCGCACCTCGACGGGCCGGGCCGCACCGCGCAGCGGAGTCCCGTCGACCGCGCCGCGCCCGACCCCGTCGACCGCCGCCGTCCCT
>JACEFY010000272.1 GCA_016807485.1 Stenotrophomonas maltophilia
CCGCGCGGCGCTGACACATGCCAGTACGCCGCCGTGCGCGCTTGCCTTCGTGCGCGGCGAGCAGGCGTCCGGGCGGGCGTAGACGCCGCGCCGGATGCGGATGAGCGCGCCCGAGCGGAGTGCGGTGTCGATCGCGCGGCGCGACATCCCCGCGCGGCGAAGGTCACCGAAGCGGCAGATCGAGTCCGAGGTGGTGCACATCGCCCCAGGGTGACCCGGCCGTCGCCGCCGCGGCGGCGCGCCTGCGGCATCCGTGGACAACTCCGGCCCGACCGGCCCGGGGGAGGAGGCTCCGCGTCACGTGCGCAACGGCGAGAGCTGCGCCGCGACACGCCGAACTCAGGCCGCCCTCACCGGCGTGTCGTCCTGCCGCTCTCGCCGTCGTGCACGATTCGGTTCGGCACGGCGAGGCGGCAGGGGCGGATCACCCGAAGCGGCCGGAGACGTAGTCTTCCGTCGCTTGAACGGCGGGCGTCGTGAAGATCGCGTCGGTGGTGTTGTACTCGATGAGCTTGCCGGGCTTGCCGGTGCCGGCGATGTTGAAGAACGCGGTCTTGTCGGAGACGCGGGATGCCTGCTGCATGTTGTGCGTGACGATGACGATCGTGTAGTCCTTCTTGAGCTCCTGGATGAGCTCCTCGATCGCGAAGGTCGAGATCGGGTCGAGGGCCGAGCACGGCTCGTCCATCAGCAGCACATCGGGGGAGACGGCGATCGCACGCGCGATGCAGAGGCGCTGCTGCTGGCCGCCGGAGAGTCCGGAACCGGGCTTGTCGAGGCGGTCCTTCACCTCGTTCCAGAGGTTCGCACCCTGCAGGGAGCGCTCGACGAGGGCATCGGCGTCGCCCTTGGAGATGCGCTTGTTGTTGAGCTTCACGCCGGCGAGGACGTTCTCCTTGATCGACATTGTCGGGAACGGGTTCGGGCGCTGGAAGACCATGCCGACCTGCCGTCGCACGAGCACCGGGTCGACGCCCGGGCCGTAGAGGTCGTCGCCGTCGAGGAGGACCTCGCCCTCCACCCGCGCGCCGGGAATGACCTCGTGCATGCGGTTGAGGGTCCGCAGGAAGGTCGACTTCCCGCAGCCGGACGGGCCGATGAAGGCGGTGACGGAGCGCGGCTGGATCTCCAGGCCGACACCCTCGACGGCGAGGAAATCGCCGTAGTAGACGTTGAGGTCGTTGACTTCGATGCTCTTGGACACGTTGTGATTCCTTACGCCGGCTCAGCGGCCGGTCTTGGGGGCGAACAGCTTCGCGACGAGACGCGCGATGAGGTTCAGCACCATGACGATGAGGATGAGGGTGAGGGCGGCGGCCCACGCGCGGTCGACGTAAGCCTCCGGCGGGATGCCCTTGTAGGCGTACTGCGAGTAGATGTACACCGGCAGGGTCTGCATGCGACCGTCGAAGAGGTTCATGTTCATCGCGTCGGTGAACCCGGCGGTGATGAGCAGCGGCGCGGTCTCGCCGATGACGCGGGCGATGGCGAGCATGACGCCCGTCGTGATGCCGGCGATCGAGGTGGGGAGGACGACCTTCACGATCGTCAGCCACTTCGGCACGCCCAGCGCGAAGGCGGCTTCGCGCAGCTCGTTGGGGACGAGGCGCAGCATCTCCTCGCTCGAGCGGACGACGACCGGGATCATCAGCACTGACAGGGCGATCGCGCCGGCGAAGCCCATGCGCACGCCGGGTCCGAAGATGAGGGCGAAGACGGCGTAGGCGAACAGACCCGCGACGATCGAGGGGATGCCGGTCATCACATCCACGAGGAACGTGATGGCGCGCGCGAGCCGCGACGTCTGCCCGTACTCGATGAGGTAGATCGCGGTCATGAGACCGATCGGCACCGAGATGACCGCCGCGGTGAGGGTGATGAGCACGGTGCCCCACACGGCGTGGATGGCGCCGCCGCCCTCGCCGAGAACCCCGCGCATCGACGAGCTGAAGAAGGTGCCGTCGAAGCGCGCGACGCCGTTGCTGATGACGGTCCAGGCGACCGAGACGAGCGGGACCATCGCGATGGCGAAGGCGCTCGTGACGATGGCGGTGATCAGCCGGTCGACGGCGCGCCGCGCGCCTTCGACGATGCGGGAGATCGCGTAGATGAGCACGAGGTACGCGAGGACGGAGGAGATGATCCACCCGGCGATGCTGAAGTCGGTGCCGCCGGCCATGCCGAGCACGGCGAAGATCGCACCGAAGACCGCGAGGGATGCCGCCAGCAGCGCCCACGGCGCCCACGCGGGCAGGTGTCCGGAGGTGAGGGTGGTGTGCGTGCGCTCGGTCGGGCGCAGGGGAGCGGACGTCTGGATGGTGGCCATGTCAGTTCGCTCCCGAGAATTCCTTGCGGCGGCTGACGATCCAGCGCGCGATCGCGTTGACGGCGAAGGTGACGATGAACAGGATCAGGCCGGTCGCGATGAGGACGTTGATGTTGAGCTTGTACGCCTCGGGGAAGGTGAGCGCGATGTTGGCCGCGATCGTCGAGGGGTTCTGCGACGTGAGGAGGTTGAGGGTGACGACGTTGGTCGCCGACAGCACCATGGCGACGGCCATCGTCTCGCCGAGCGCACGCCCGAGGCCGAGCATGGAGGCGGAGACGATGCCGGAGCGGCCGAAGGGCAGCACCGCCATGCGGATCATCTCCCAGCGCGTCGCGCCGAGGGCGAGGGCCGCCTCCTCGTGGAGGGTCGGCGTCTGCAGGAAGATCTCACGGCAGATGGCGGTGATGATCGGGACGACCATGACGGCCAGCACGAGCGAGGCGGTGAGGATGGTGCGCCCGCTGTTGAGGACCTGCCCGGAGAAGAGCGGGATCCAGCCCAGGTTCGCGTTGACCCAGGTGTAGGTGGGCACGACCGAGGGGGCGAAGACGAGGATGCCCCAGAGGCCGTAGACGACGGAGGGGACCGCCGCGAGCAGGTCCACGATGTAGCCGAGCCCGTTGGCGAGGCGGCGGGGGGCGTAGTGGGTGATGAAGAGGGCGATGCCGAGCGAGAGCGGCACCGCGACGATGAGCGCGAGGAACGCCGACCAGATCGTGCCGAACAGGAGGGGGAGGACGTAGTCCCAGAAGTTCGTCTTCAGCAGCGAGGCGTCGTCGCTCGTGAGGCCGAAGGCGGGGACCGACTGGACGATCAGGAAGATCGCCACGGCGGCGAGGGTGACGACGATCATCGACCCGGCGAAGACCGCCGTTCCCGAGAACCAGATGTCGCCGGGGCGCTGCTTGGCGGTGATCCGCGGCGGGCGTGTCGCGGTGGGAGCTGTCATCGTCGTCTTTCTGTCGAAGGGCGAGGCGGCCCTCCGGAGCGATGTCCGAAGGGCCGCCGGTGCCTTACTTGATGAGGGCGATCGCGGCGAGCGACTGCTCGCGCAGGTCGGCCGAGATCGGGGCGCTGCCCGCGTTCGTCGCAGCCGACTCCTGGCCGGCCTCGCTGACGGCGGTCTCGAAGAACGCCTTCGTGAGGGCGGCGACGTTCTCGTCCTCGTACTGCTCGCAGCCGATCAGGTAGCTGACGAGAAGCACGGGGTACGCGCCCGCCTCGGTCGTGGTGCGGTCGATCGTGAACGCGAGGTCACCGGCGGTGCGGCCCTCTTCGATCGACGAGGCGTC
>JACEFY010000273.1 GCA_016807485.1 Stenotrophomonas maltophilia
CCCGCTGCCGCGCGGAGGCGATGCGCCGCGGCCACGTCCGCCACTCGCGCCACGACCGCCGCCAGTCGCCCGGCAGCGTGACGCTGGTGGTCGTGACGGACATCGGGGCGTCGGGGTTCAGACGACGGCGCCCGCGCGATAGCCGACGCCGCGGACGGTCGTGACGATCTTCGGGTTGTCCGGGTCGATCTCGACCTTGGCGCGCAGCCGCTGCACGTGCACGTTCACGAGCCGCGTGTCGGCCTTGTAGTGGTAGCCCCACACCTGCTCGAGCAGCATCTCGCGCGAGAACACCTGCTGCGGCTTGGATGCCAGGGCCACCAGCAGTTCGAATTCGAGCGGCGTGAGGGCGATCACGGTGCTGCCGCGGCGCACCTCGTGCGCGGCGACGTCGACGCTCACGTCGCCGATGCGCAGCGTCTCCGCCTCGAGGGCGGACGCCGGGCGGAGGCGCGTGCGGATACGGGCGACGAGTTCCTTCGGGTTGAAGGGCTTCACGATGTAGTCGTCGGCGCCCGACTCCAGCCCCCGCACGACGTCGGCCGTGTCGGTGCGGGCCGTCAGCATGATGATCGGCACACCCGACTCGGCGCGGATGCGGGTGCAGATCTCGATGCCGTCCATCCCGGGGAGCATGAGGTCGAGCAGCACGAGCTCCGGCCGCTCGGCGCGCCAGATGTCGAGCGCCGCGGTGCCGTCGGCACAGAAGACCGGCTCGAATCCCTCGGTGCGCAACACGATGCCGATCATCTCTGCCAGCGCGGTGTCGTCGTCGACAACCAGAATCCGAGAAGTCATAGGCCTTCGTTCGTCCTAGGGGTGCGGCCGGCTCGGGTGCCCGCCCTGCGCCGCGGTAGCAGCACACTGCCACAGTAGCGGACCGTCCTGGGCACCGGCCGAGCATCGGGCGACGACATACGACGACGCACACGGAGGAAATCCCCCACCGCGACGGCCGTCAGCGGCAGAATCACCCTCAGGTCGACCTTCCACCGAAAGGACCTCGCATGAGCACCGATCCCATCCCCGAAGAGCCGGTCACCCCGACCGCGCTCGACCACACTCCGGAGCCCGGCGGCCCCTCCACCGGCCAGAAGCTCCTCGCCGAAGCCGCCGGCACCTTCCTGCTCGTGGGCGGATCGATCAGCGCCGCCCTGTTCGCCGCGAACTTCGGCGCGAGCGAGAACGGCACCTCCCTCGGCATCGGATTCGTCGGCGTCGCGCTCGCGTTCGGACTCACCGTGGTCGCCGGCGCCTACGCCTGGGGCCCGATCTCCGGCGGCCATTTCAACCCCGCCGTCACCCTCGGCCTCGCCGCCGCCGGCCGGTTCCCCTGGAAGGACTCCGTCGGCTACATCGTCGCGCAGATCGTCGGCGGCGCCGTGGGCACGAGCATCATCGTCCTCATCGGCCTGTCCGCTCCCGACGGCTGGCTCGCCGCCGCCCAGAGCGGCGGGTTCGCCAGCAACGGCTTCGGCGACCACTCCCCCGGCCGCTTCGGACTGGGCGCCGCGATCACCACCGAGATCGTCTTCACCGCGATCTTCGTGCTCGTCATCCTCGGCGTCACCCACGCCACCCGCGGCACCCCCGCGATGGCCGGGCTCGTCATCGGCCTGACGCTCACCCTCATCCACCTCGCCACCATCCCGATCGACAACACCTCGGTCAACCCCGCCCGCTCCATCGCGACGGCGATCTACGGCGGCGGCGACGCCCTCGCCCAGCTCTGGGTGTTCCTCGTGTTCCCCATCGTCGGCGCCCTCATCGCCGGCTTCGCCCATCGCGCGCTGTTCGACCGGGCCCCGGCGGCCTGACCGACTCCGCGTACGCGGAAGGCCCGCCCCGATCACCGTCGGGGCGGGCCTTCCGTCTTCGCGGGATCAGGCGTGCAGGTCGAAGCGGTCGAGCTCGGTGACCTTGCCCCATGCCTCGATGAAGTCGCGCACGAACTTCTCGTGCGCGTCATCCGACGCGTAGACCTCCGCCACGGCGCGCAACTCCGAGTTCGAGCCGAAGAGCAGGTCGACCCGGGTGCCGACACCGACCTTCTCGCCCGATCCGTCCTTCACGCCGGCGAAGGCGTGCTTGCCGGGGTCGAGGGGCGTCCAGGTCGTGCCGAGGTCGAGCAGGTTCACGAAGAAATCGTTCGTGAGCACGCCCGGCCGGTCGGTGAAGACGCCGTACGACGAGCCATCCCAGTTCGCGCCCAGCACGCGGAGCCCACCGACGAGCACGGTCATCTGCGGGGCCGTGAGGGTCAGGAGGTTCGCCTTGTCGATGAGCAGGTGCTCCGCCGGCAGACCCGAGGCCGTGGCGAGGGGACCCTGGTAGTTGCGGAAGCCGTCGGCGGCGGGCTCGAGGTAGCCGAACGAGTCCACGTCGGTCTGCTCCTGCGTCGCGTCGGTGCGGCCGGGGTGGAAGACGACCTCGGCTGCGACACCGGCATCCGCCGCCGCCTTCTCGACGGCCGCGTTGCCCGCGAGCACGATGAGGTCGGCCAGCGACACGCGCTTTCCGGTCGCGTCGAAGTCGGCCTTGATGCCGCCGAGGACGCCGAGGACCTTGTGCAGCTCGGCCGGGTTGTTGACCTCCCAGTCCTTCTGCGGGGCGAGGCGGATGCGCGCGCCGTTGACGCCACCGCGCTTGTCGCTTCCGCGGAAGGTGGATGCCGCGGCCCACGCCGTCGAGACGAGCTCGGCGATCGTGAGACCGGACGCGAGCACGGACGCCTTGAGTGCGGCGGCATCGTCGGCGTCGATCAGCTCGTGGTCGACGGCGGGGACACGGTCCTGCCAGATGAGCTCTTCCGCGGGGACTTCGGGTCCGACATAGCGCTCGATGGGCCCCATGTCGCGGTGCGTGAGCTTGAACCAGGCGCGGGCGAACGCATCGGCGAAGGCCTCGGTGTCGTCCTTGAATCGGCGCGAGATCTTGTCGTAGTCGGGGTCCATCCGCAGCGCAAGGTCGCTCGTGAGCATGCGCGGCTCGCGGTGGCCGTCGGAGTGCGCGAGGGGCACCATGTCGGCGCCGCCGCCGTTCTTCGGGCGCCACTGCTGCGCGCCGGCCGGGCTCGTGAACAGCTCCCACTCGTACGCGTAGAGGATGTGGAAGAACTCGTTGTCCCAGCGCGTGGGGTGGTAGGTCCAGGTGACCTCGAGGCCGGAGGTGATCTGGTCGTCACCCTTGCCGGTGCCGTTGTTGTTCTTCCAGCCGAGGCCCTGCATCTCGATGCCCGCGGCCTCAGGGTTGTCTTCCAGGTGCGAGTCGGGCGCGGCGCCGTGCGTCTTGCCGAAGGTGTGCCCACCGGCGATGAGGGCGACGGTCTCCTCGTCGTTCATGGCCATGCGGGCGAAGGTCTCGCGGATGTCGCGGGCAGACAGCAGCGGGTCCGGGTTGGCGTTCGGCCCCTCCGGGTTGACGTAGATGAGTCCCATCTGGACGGCCGCGAGCGGCTTCTCCAGGTCGCGCTCGCCCGTGTAGCGCTCGTCGCCGAGCCACGTGGTCTCCGGACCCCAGTACACGTCGTCGTCCGGCTCCCAGACGTCCGGGCGGCCGCCGGCGAAGCCGAAGGTGGAGAAGCCCATGTTCTC
>JACEFY010000274.1 GCA_016807485.1 Stenotrophomonas maltophilia
GTGGCGCTCCTCGTCCTGCGCGTCGTCGTGGGCCTCGGCCTCGGCGCCGAGCTCCCCGTCGCGAGCACCTACGTCAGCGAGTTCGCGCCCGCCCGCATGCGCGGGCGCCTCATCGTGATCCTCGAGGCGTTCTGGGCGATCGGGTGGACGGCGGCGGCGCTCATCGGTTTCTTCGTCATCCCCAACGTCGACGAAGGATGGCGCTGGGCGTTCGCCCTCGGCGCGATCCCCGCGCTCTATGCCCTCGTCGTGCGGTGGGGGCTGCCCGAGTCGGCGCGCTGGCTCGAGCGCCAGGGCCGCCACGCCGAGGCGGCCGCGGTGGTCGCCCGATTCGAGGAGTCCGCCGCGATCGGGTCGGACGCCCGCCGTCGAGCCGCCGCGCCGAGCGCCCCCGCGACGGCGATGTCGGGGCGGGAGCGGATGCGGGCGCTGTGGTCGCGGGAGTTCCGTGTGCGCACGGGCGCCCTCTGGATCGTCTGGTTCTGCGTCAACTTCGCCTACTACGGCGCGTTCATCTGGATCCCCACCATCCTCTTCTCCCAGGGCTACGACCTCGTCAAGTCCTTCGGATTCACCCTCGTCATCACCCTGGCGCAGCTGCCCGGCTATGCGGTGGCGGCCTGGCTCATCGAGGTGTGGGGTCGGCGGGTGACGCTGTCGGTGTTCCTCGCCGGATCCGCGGTCGCCGCGGTGCTCTTCGGCACGGCCGGCACGGAGGCGGCGATCATCGCCTCCGGGATGGCGCTGTCGTTCTTCAATCTCGGCGCGTGGGGCGCCCTCTACGCGGTCACTCCGGAGATGTACCCGACCTCCCTCCGCGCCACCGGCTCGGGGTGGGCGGCCGGCATCGGTCGCATCGCCTCGATCGTCGCGCCGCTCACCGTTCCCGTGCTCCTCGGCATCGGCGGCGCACCGCTGCTGTTCGTGGTGTTCGCCGCGTTCTTCGTCGTGGCCGCGACGGCCGCGTGGGGTCTGGTGGACCTCCGGGGCGCGACGCTCGATGACCGGTGACCCCCGGGCGCGGCCATAGGCTGGAGCGATGGATGCCGTCCGCTTCGTCGCCATCGGCGACTCGTTCACCGAGGGAGTCGGCGACGAGCGCGCCGACGGCACGGTCCGCGGCTGGGCGGACCTCGTCGCGCAGGGCTGGGCCGCGTCGCGCGGGGCGGCGATCGAGTACGCGAACCTCGCCATCCGCGGGAAGCTCGTATGGCCGATCGTCCGCGAGCAGCTCGAGCCGGCGCTCGCCCTCCGGCCCACGCATCTGTCGTTCAACGGCGGAGGCAACGACATGCTCCGCCCGCGCACCTCGATCGGGCACATCGCCGACGCCTTCAGCCATGTGCTGCGACGCTGCGACGAGGAAGGCGTACGCCTCATCCTGCTCTCCGGCGCGAACCCCTCCGCCCAGTTGCCGATGAGCCGGCTCATCCAGCGTCGCGGTGATCTCATGTCGGCGGCCGTCGTCGCCCGGATGGGCGGACGATCCGACGTGGTGCAGGCCCTCAACTGGCCGGACGCCGAGCTGAGCGACCCGTCGTTCTGGTCGGAGGATCGGCTCCACATGAACGGCCGCGGTCATCATCGGGTCGCCGCGCGCGTGCTCGACGCCCTGGGGGAGCGGGTACCGGACGGCTGGTGGTCGCTCCCGGAGCTCCCGGAGGCGGCACGTCTCGCGCGCGCCGAGTACTTCCGCGAGCACCTCGGTCCGTGGTTCCACCGACGGCTCACGGGGACATCCTCCGGCGACGGCCGGGAACCGAAGTTCGGCGGGGACTGGATCGAGGTCGCCCCGGCGTGAGCCGCGGCATCCCACACCCGACGGACGCTTGTCAAGGGCCTGGTGAGCGGGTGAAACCGACGGGACGATGGGGGACGTTTCCCCACCCGAAGGAGTTCACATGAGTATCGGAGCAGGCATCGCCCTCTTCGTCATCGGCGCGATTCTCGTCTACGCCGTCAACGTCGACGTGCCGTACGTCGACCTCGATCTGATCGGATACATCCTGATGGGCGCCGGTGCGGTCATCTTCGTGCTCGGTCTGATCTTCCTGTTCCGTCGTCGCTCGACCGCTCAGGTCACCCGCACGGTCGACCCGGTAGCGGGGGAGCGGGTCACCGAGACCGAGTCGCGCACGAGCGGCGACACGACCCTCTGATCAACCCCCCTGAAACGGCGGCACCCGAAGCGGGGGCCGCCGTTTCAGCGTGTCCGGCGCGGCGTGCGCGGCTCGTCCATCCCCAGCAGCAGCCGGGTGCGCCGGCGCTCCATGACGATGAACGTCCATCCCACGATCCACAGCGGGAACTGCGTCAAGAACGCCAGGCGGAAGGCGTCGAGCCGATAGGTGGCGGGGGTGCCGGCGCCCTGCAGGTCGAGCGCCAGTCCGATCGCGAAGATCGCGATGAGCGCGGCGAGGAACCCTCCGACGTTGGTGATGCCCGTCGCCGTGCTGAGCCGGTGCGCAGGATTGTGCGTACGTGCGTGGTCGAACGCGATCATGGATGCCGGCCCGCCCATCGCCAGCCCGAACGCGAGGACGTAGAGGAGCCACAGCGGCGCCGGACCGGGCCAGACGATCACCGCCATCCAGACGACCATCTGCGTCGCGACGGCCGGGAGCACGAGGGCCCGGGAGCGCAGATGCGGGATGCGGCGCGACAGCTCACCCATCACCGGCCCGAGAAGCATGCCGATCGCGACATAGACCGACGTCACGCCGGTCGCCTGCGCGCGGGTGAGGCCCTCACCCGCCATGAGGAACGGCACGCCCCAGAGCAGGATGAACGCGGTGCCGGCGAACGGCGTCGTGAAGTGCGACCAGAACGCGAGCCGCGTGCCGGGGTGCGCCCAGGCGGCACGGATGCCGACGCCGGTGTCGACGGACGAGCGGACGATGCGGATCGCCCCGGTGCCGGTGTCCACAGACACGTCGGCGACGCGGTCGGGCGGGCGGTTGCGGATGAGTGCGGCCACGAGGATCGCGAACAGCACGCACAGCCCCGCGACGCTCCCGAAGGCGATCGACCAGCTCGTGGCGTGGAGAAGGGCTGCGAGCGGGGCGAGCGCGAGGAGCTGTCCACCCTGCCCGACGAGGCCGGTGAGCTGGCTCATCATCGGACCACGCTGCGCGGGGAACCAGGTCGCGACGAGCCGCAGCACACCGGGGAAGATCGCCGCGTCACCGGCGCCGAGCAACGCCCGCGCGAGGATCGCGACGCCGACGCTGGGGGAGACGGCCATCGTGAGCTGACCGACGGCCATGAGCACCATCCCGGCGGTCATGATGGGTCGCGCCCCATACCGGTCGAGCAGCAGTCCGACCGGAATCTGCATGCCGCCGTAGACGGCGAGCTGCACCACGGCGAACATCGACAGCGTCGCCGCATCGGCCTGGAAGCGGTCGGCGGCATCCACCCCCACCGCCGACAGCGAGCTGCGGTTGACGACGGCGAGCATGTACGCCGCGACGCCCACCCCCCAGATCAGCCAGGCGCGCGCATCCGGCCCCGCGTCGCGGACGCGGGCGGAAGGAGGCATCCCTCCACGCTACCCCCGCCCGGCGCACGACTCCGCC
>JACEFY010000275.1 GCA_016807485.1 Stenotrophomonas maltophilia
GCCCTCCGCCGCCGCGTGCTCGTGGGCACGGCCGCGATCTCGGTCGTCGCCCTGTGCGCCACCGGCGCCCCGGCCGCCCTCGCCGACACGACCACCGCGCCGGCGCTCCTCGCGCCGTACTACACCGAGCTCGACCTCACGGGCGACGACCAGGTCACCGTGGCCGACCTCGACGTCGCCGCGGCCGCGCTCGGCACCACCTCGGCCGACGCCGACTGGGCGGCGATCTCCGCCATCGACCTCGACGACGACAAGGTCATCACCGTCGCCGACATCGCGGGCGTGTCGCAGCGCATGGTCTACGACGACGGACCGTTCGAGCTGGTGGAGGCATCCACCCTCGACATGCAGGCCGCCATGAACGCCGGGGTCACGACCTCGGTGAAGATCACGCAGGCCTACATCGACCGCATCGCCGCGTATGACCGCACCATTCCGGACGGCGCGACGCGCGCACTCAACTCGATCATCACCGTCAATGCGGCAGCCCTGCAGGCGGCGGCCGCCGCCGACGCCGAGCGCACCGCCCACGGCATGACGAGCATGCTCCTCGGTGTGCCGATCGCGCTGAAGGACAACTACGACACCGCAGACATGGTCACCACCGGCGGGTGCGGATGCTGGAACGCCAACCAGACCGCCACCGACGCCTTCATGGTGAAGGGCCTGCGCGAGGCCGGCGCCGTCATCCTGGCAAAGGCGTCGCTCGACGAGTTCGCGTACGGATTCGTGTCGGAGTTCTCGTCGTTCCAAAACCCCGGTTCGACCCTGCTCGTCGCCTCGCCCTACAACACGGCCCAGACGGCCGGCGGGTCGTCGGGAGGCACGGGCGCGGCGATCGCGGCGAACCTGTCGGGCATCGGCTTCGGCACCGACACGGGCGGATCGATCCGCGTGCCGTCGTCGTACAACCAGCTCGTCGGCGTGCGCCCGACCGTGGGTCTCGCGAGCCGCGACGGCATCATCCCGCTCGCGCTCTCGCAGGACACCGGTGGGCCCATCGCCCGTTCGGTGCTCGACGCGGCGGTCGCGCTCGACGCGGTCGTGGGAGTCGACCCGGCCGACGCCGTCACGGCGCGCCAGACCGCGCTCGTGCCCGCGTCGTACACCTCGGAGCTGTCGGATGCCTCCCTTCAGGGCGCGCGCATCGGCTACCTCCCGTCGATGGTCGGGTCGAACGCGGCGACGGTGGGCCTGTTCACCCAGGCGCGTGCCACGCTCGCCGCGCAGGGGGCGACCCTCGTCGAGCTGACCGCGCCGACCGGTTTCAGCAACGTGCTCAATGAGGGCTCCGGCTCGACCAACGAGTTCAAGCACGACTTCGACCAGTACGTCGCGACCCACCTGTCGCCGGCCGTGCCCTCGCGCACGCTGCAGCAGATCCTCGACGGCGGCAACTTCGTCACCTCGCGGCGGAGCATCTACGTCCAGCGCAACAACGTGACCGACGCGACGTACCAGGCGTGGGCGGGCCCGACCGGCTCGCACACGACCCAGCTCGCCGCGGGCAAGGTCCTCGTCACGCAGCTGATGGATGCCAACGACCTCGACGCCATCATCTACCCGAGCACCAACGCCTACGGCACCATCGGCACCAACATGCGGCTGAGCCCCAACACGGGCATGCCGTCGGTCACGCTGCCGATGGGCACGACGGGCGCCGGCCAGGGCGGATCGACGGTGGGCGTCAACCTCGAATGGCTCGGCCGCGACTTCTCCGAGGGCACCCTCCTCGGACTCGCGTACGACTTCGAGCAGGCCACGGGCTACCGCACGACCCCCACGATGTACCCTGCGCTGCCGTAACACCGCTGCGCGCAAGCGCCCCGGGGCTCAGGCTCCGGGGCGCTTCTGCGTGCCCCGCGAATCACCACCCTGCGCCCGAATCACCACGGCGCGCGCGGGAGCGGCGTGTTGACTCGCGCGGGAGGTGGTGAATCGGGGTGCGGGCAGGGGCTGCGCGCCCAGGTGCATGGGTAGGTTGAGGGCATGAGCACGTCCCTCGAGCGCACCTACCGCTATCTGCGGCTCGGCGTAGCCCTGATGGTCGCCGTCATCTTCGCGTCCGTCGCGGTGGCCGCGGCATCCGTCGGCTGGCTCCCCTCGATCAGCGACTACTACTACTCCCCCGCGCGCACCTCTTTCACCGGCGCGCTCATCGCCGTGTCGCTCGCCCTGTTCGCCCTCTCGGGGCGCGGGCTCGAGCGCGCCCTCCTCGACGCGGCCGCGCTGTTCGCCCCGCTCATCGCGCTGATCCCGACGACCGGGCCGCAGTGCCTTCCCCGCTGCATCCCCTCCGCCTATGAGGCGGATGCCGCCAACGGCGTCGCCACGTACCTGATCGTCGGTTCGCTCGCGCTCGTGGCGGCCGCGGTGCTCGCCGCGTTCGGACAGGTCACGTGGCGGGCGCTCGCGCCGACGGGCGCGCTCGCCGCCGCCGTGCTCATCGCTCTCGCCCTGTTCTGGGTGTTCGCACGCGATGCCGTGCTCGCTTCCGGGCACGTCGTGGTGACGGTCGTCTTCTTCGGCCTCTTCGCCGCCGTCGCGCTGCGGGGCGCAGTCACGGCGAGCGCGTTCCGCGTGCCGTACGCCGTCGTCGCCGGGCTGCTGGTCATCGTGCTCGCCGGGTACCTCGTCTTCTTCCCGAGCGGCGTCCTCATCGCCGAAGCGGCGGCCCTGGTGCTGTTCGCGGCGTTCTGGATCGTCCAGAGCATTGAGAAATGGGGTCAGTCAGACCCCTCCCTCCTCCCCCGATAGGCTCAGCCCATGCGCCTCTCCGTCATCGGCTGTGGATATCTGGGCGCCGTGCACGCGGCGGCGATGGCCTCGATCGGACACGACGTCGTCGGCATCGACGTCGACCCGCGCAAGATCGACGCCCTCTCCCGCGGCGAGGCGCCGTTCTTCGAACCCGGCCTCCCCGAGCTCCTCGCGGCGGGTGTCGCCTCGGGCAAGCTCCGCTTCACGACCGACATCTCCGAGGCGCGCGGCGCGAAGGTCCACTTCATCGGCGTCGGCACACCGCAGCAGAAGGACGGCTACGCGGCCGACCTCACCTACGTCAATGCGGCCGTCGACGCACTGCTCCCACACTTATCCCCAGGCGACATCGTCGCCGGGAAGTCGACCGTCCCGGTCGGCACGGCCGCCGATCTCACACCGCGCATCTCGGCGACCGGGGCGACGCTCGTCTGGAACCCCGAGTTCCTCCGCGAGGGATGGGCGGTGCAGGACACCATCGATCCCGATCGTCTCGTCGTCGGAGGCTCCCCCGCGGCGGCCGATGTCCTCCGCGAGGTCTATCACCCCGCAGTCGCGAAGGGCACGCCCTTCCTCGTGACCGATCTGGCGACCGCGGAGCTCGTGAAGGTGGCGGCGAACGCCTTCCTCGCTACGAAGATCAGCTTCATCAACGCGATGGCCGAGATCGCCGAGGTCACCGGCGCCGACGTGACGCAGCTCGCCGAAGCCATCGGCCACGACGACCGCATCGGTCGGAAGTTCCTGGGCGCCGGCATCGGCTTCGGCGGCGGGTGCCTGCCGAAGGACATCCGCGCCTTCTCCGC
>JACEFY010000276.1 GCA_016807485.1 Stenotrophomonas maltophilia
TAGGTCTGGCCGGGTGCGAAGGCGCCCGAGCCGAGGTCGATGATCGCGCGGTCGTAGGTCTTGCCCTGCGACTTGTGGATCGTGACAGCCCACGCGAGCCGCAGCGGGAACTGGGTGAACTCCGCCACGATGTCTCGGCTGAGCTTGCGCGACCCGGGGTCGTACGCGTAGCGGAAGCGTTCCCAGACGGCGGGCTCGACGTCGTGCTCCTCGCCGTCGAGCTCGACGCGCACCGACGTCCCCGCGATGCGCGTCACGGTGCCGATCGAGCCATTGACCCACCGCGGCCCGTCGCCGCCGTAGCCGCCGATGTCGTTGCGGAGGAACATCACCTGCGCCCCGACCTTGAGCTGCAGGTCGGCGTCGGCGGGATAGGCGGCGTCGCCGCGCCCGAAGTCGCCGCTGATCTCGGCGCGCGCCGTCTGCACGGGCCCGGGCAGTGCGTCGAGGTGCCGCTGGTTGATGCGGTTGACGATGTCGTTGCGGGTCGCCAGCGTGATGATGGGCGGCTCGTCGCCCGTCGGCTCCGGGGGGACGCGGGCGCCCGCGGCATTGAGGGCTCCGGCGATCTCGGCGGTGACGACACCGTGCCGCACGGCGTTGAGCATCGCCTTGAAGCCGTCGTCGGCCTGGCGGTGGATCTCACGCAGCTCGCGGATGTGCAGCGGCGCGCCGACGCGCCCCAGGTCGAGCAGACCGTCGGACCGGATCGCCGATCCGTCGGCCGACGGTCCCGCCCACACCTGCGCGTCGAAGAACCAGAACGAGCGGTAGTGGTCCTGGATGTAGCGCAGCTCGTCGCCGCGGGGCGGTACCGGCGACAGCTGGTAGGGGTCGCCGAACATCACCACCTGCACGCCGCCGAACGGCTCGGAGCGTCGACGCCGCGCCTGCCGCAGCGACCGGTCGATGCCGTCCATGACGTCGGCGTTGACCATCGAGATCTCGTCGATGACGAGCGTGTCGATCGCGTTGAGGATCTTCCGGGTCGGCTCGGACTGCTCCAGCTCGCTGTCGGCGATGAGCCCGATCGGCAACCGGAAGAGCGAGTGGATCGTCTGGCCCTCGACGTTGAGCGCGGCCACGCCCGTCGGGGCGCACACGGCGATCTGCTTGTCGGTGTTCCAGGCGAGGTGCTGCAGCAGCGTCGACTTGCCGGTGCCCGCCCGGCCGGTGACGAACACGTGCTCGCGGGTGTCTTCGATGAGCCGGAACAGCGCTTCCTGCTCGGGAGACAGGGGCGGCGCGCTCATCCTCACCATGCTAACCATCAGCCGCCTTTCCTAGACTGAAGTCATGGACGGGGATGAGACGGGCACGCGGGTGGATGCCGCGACACCCCGGGTCGCCGCCGCACGCCGCAGCCGCGGGCTCGCGTTCGATCTCACGGCGCTCGCCCTCGTCGGCGTGCTGCTGGCCGGCGCGGTCGGCGCGACCGGCATCCTCATGTACCGCCATCTCTACAGCCCCACAGCGTTCGTCTTGAACTATCTCGACCTGCTCGGGCGCGGCCAAGCCGCCGACGCCCTCGAGCTTCCGGGCGTCGCGATCGACTCGTCGACGCTCCGCGAGGCCGACCTCTGGACGAGCGCGAGCGACGCCCTGCTGCGACGCGACGCGCTGGCCCCCCTGACCGAGGCGACCGGCCTCAGCGAAGTCGCCGACGACGACGGCACGACCCTCGTCACGGTGGCCTATTCGGCCGGGGCCTATGAGGGCACCAGCACGTTCCGCGTGCGGCAGGCGGGCTGGCTGGGTGTCGTGCCCGCGTGGCGCTTCGCCGACAGCCCGCTCGCCGTCATCGACCTCACGGTGCGCGGGGCGATGCAGTTCCGCGTGAACGGGTTCGAGATCGACAAGCGCCAGGTGTCTCCCGCGGGGAAGGATGCCGATCCGCTCGCCCCCGTCGGACTGCTGGTGTTCTCCCCCGGCCTCTACTCGATCGAGGTCGACACGGCGGTCTCCACGAGCCCCGGCGTCGCCGTGCTCTCCGACACCCCGGCCGCCGACATCCCCGTCGATCTGCAGACCGAGCCGACGGAGGAGTTCCGCGCGGTCGTCGAGGAGCAGGTGCACACCTTCCTCACCGCGTGCGCGACCCAAGAGGTGCTCCAGCCCACCGGGTGCCCGTTCGGCTTCACGGTACGCAACCGCATCGTCGACGTGCCGACGTGGGCGATGGTCGCCCAGCCCACCGTCACGCTCCGCCCGGACGGCGCGAACTGGACGATCGAGCGCACCGAGGCGACGGCGCACATCCAGGTCGGCATCCAATCGATCTTCGACGGGTCCATCCGCCAGGTCGACGAGGACGTGCCGTTCTTCCTCGACGGCCAGGTGACGATCCTGCCGGACGGGACGGCATCCATCACCGTCGCCGCGACCGACTGAGCTCAGCGGCCCGCCCGGGCGTCGCGATCGGCGAGGGCCTGCAGGCGCGCGTTGTACTCGCCGAGCTCCGCCTCGCCCGTGCGGTCGGCCTGCCGGTCGGCGCGCCGCTGCGCCCGGTCGTCGTTGCGGCTCCATTGGATCGCGACCGTCATCGCCAGGATGAGCGTCGGGATCTCGCCGATCGACCAGGCGACCCCGCCGCCCGTGTACTGGTCTTCCAGCGGGGTCGCTCCCCAGGTGCGCCCCATCGAGCCGAACCACTCCGCGACGAACAGTCCCGAGCTCATCATGATGGCGATGCCGAAGAACGCGTGCATGGCCATGACCGCGATGAGGATGAGGAGGCGGAACGGATACGGCAGCCGCAACGGCACCGGGTCGATGCCGATGAGCGACTGGACGAACAGGTAGCCCGTGATGAGGAAGTGGGCGACCATCCACTCGTGCCCGAGGTGGTCGTAGAGCGACCACCGGAAGAGGTCGGTGTAGTAGAACGCCCAGAGCGACCCGATGAACAGCGCCGCGGTGAAGAGCGGATGCGTGATGACGCGCGAGAACGGCGTGTGCACCGCCCAGAGGATCCACTCGCGGCCGCCCCGGGTGCCGTCGTCGCGCTTGTCGATGGCGCGCGCCGCGAGGGTCACGGGAGCGCCGGCGACGAGGAGCATGGGGATCGCCATCGACAGCAGCATGTGCCCCATCATGTGCATGCTGAAGAGGTAGTCCTGGTAGGCGTTGATCGGCCCGCACGTGACCCACAGCAGCAGCAGCATGCCGCACACCCACAGCACCGTGCGATAGAGGGGCCAGCGGTCGCCGCGCCTGCGCAGGCGCCACGCGCCGACGAGGTAGAAGAAGAGCCCGAAGCCGACGGCGAACGCCCAGAGCACGTCGATGTCGGATGCCGTGAACCATCGCGCGATCGTGAGCTCGGGCGGCAGCGGCGCGCCCGTGAGCACTTCGGCGGGGCTCGGAACGGGCGGCAGGCTCGTGTCGACCGGCGGGGGGGGGGGCGCGGGCGGCGCGGGCGCCCCCCCGGGGCCCCCCCCCCCCCCCCCCCCCCCCCCCCCGCCCCCCGCCCCCCCCCCCCCCCCCCCCCCCCCCCCCCCCCC
>JACEFY010000277.1 GCA_016807485.1 Stenotrophomonas maltophilia
CCATCAGGCGGATCGACTCGACGATCCGGTTGCGCAGGCCCTCCTCCGTGGAGGCGAAGACCTCGTCGACGTCGCCCTCGACATGGATGTGGGCCAGTGTGTTCGACGTCAGATGCACGGTCGGTTCGAAGGTGACGGTTCCCACGGGGGCCTCTCTGTCGGGTGCGGGCGGCGCTGCGGAGGCGGCGGCCGGGCGCTCCGAGTATCGCACCGGTGACACGCGGTCCCGCGCATCCCGCGCCGCAGGCCCGCCTATGCCCGGGCGTGGAAGACCCTCACACGCGGAAGACCCTCAGACGCGGAAGACCCTCACACGCGGAAGACAGTGTGGACCGGTCCGCAGACGCGCTGCCCGCCGAGGTCCTCGAGCTCCATCAGCACAGCCGTGCCGGCGAGGGTGTAGTCGAGCCGCGCGAGCAGCTCCTGCGCCGCGCGGAGGGTGCCTCCGGTGGCGAGGATGTCGTCGACCAGCAGCACCCGCGTGCCCGCGGGGAGGTCGTCGCTCATCTCGATCTCGGCGGTGCCGTACTCGAGCGCATACGAGACGGCGGCAGCCGGGCGCGGGAGCTTGCCCGCCTTGCGGATCGGGACCATGCCCACGCCAGCCGCGATGGCGACGGCGCCGGCGAGCATGAAGCCGCGGGCCTCGACGCCGGCGACGACGTCGAAGGTGCCCGCGAACGGCCGGGCGACGGCCTCGACGACCGTGCGCAGCGCGGCGGCGTCGGCGAGCAGGGGCGAGATGTCGCGGAAGAGGATGCCCGGCTCCGGAAAATCGGGGATCGTCGCGATGAGCGAAGAGGCGTGCGCAAGCTCGGAGGTCACCGTTCCAGGCTAGTCGGCGGGATGGGCATCGCGTGCGCAAGCGCTTGCGCTACGCTCTTCCCATGAGCGAGAACGACCTCCTTCCCCTCGGCGCCCTGGCGCCCATCGGCGAGAACCGCCCCGGCGCCGAATGGTGGCGCACCGCCGTCATCTATCAGATCTACCCGCGCTCGTTCGCCGACGCGTCGGGCGACGGCATCGGCGACCTGCCCGGCATCACGCAGCGGCTCGACGATCTCGTCTCCCTCGGCGTGGACGCCCTGTGGCTCAGTCCCTTCTACCGATCGCCGCAGAAGGATGCCGGCTACGACGTCGCCGACTACTGCGACGTCGACCCGCTCTTCGGCACCCTCGCCGACTTCGACGCACTGCGCGCCGCGGCGCACGAGCGCGGCATCCGCGTGATCGTCGACCTCGTCCCCAACCACAGCTCCGACCAGCACGCCTGGTTCCAGGCCGCCCTCGCCGCGGCGCCCGGCAGCCCCGAGCGCGCGCGGTACATGTTCCGCGACGGACGGGGCGAGCACGGCGACCTGCCGCCGAACAACTGGGAGTCGGTCTTCGGCGGCCCCGCCTGGACCCGCACCACCGACCGCGACGGCACGCCCGGTCAGTGGTACCTGCACCTGTTCGATTCCACCCAGCCCGACTTCGACTGGTCGAACCCCGAAGTGCAGCAGGAGTTCCGCCGCGTCCTGCGCTTCTGGCTCGACCGCGGCGTCGACGGCTTCCGCGTCGACGTGGCCCACGGGCTCGTCAAGACCGACGGCCTGCCCGACCACCTCCCCGAGGTCGTCGGCGACAGCATGGGCGGCGACGACGAAGACGTGCCCTACTGGGGGCAGGACGGCGTCCACGAGATCTACCGCGACTGGCACCGCGTGCTGGCCGAGTACGACGGCGACCGGGCGCTCTGCGCCGAGGCGTGGCTGCCGACCGTCGACCGGACGGCCGAGTGGGTGCGCCCCGACGAGATGCACCAGGCCTTCAACTTCCCCTACCTCATGACCGAGTGGGATGCCGCGGCCATCCGCGAGGTCATCTCCGAGTCGCTGCGCGCCTTCCCCGCGGTCGGCGCGCCCGCCACGTGGGTGCTGTCCAACCACGACGTCGTGCGCCACGCGTCGCGCCTCGCGCTCACGGCGGAGAACCCGCAGGGCCACGGCATCGGCCCGGCATCCCCCGGCAAGCCGATCGCCGACGTGGGCCTGCGCCGCGCGCGGGCCGCCACGGCCGTCATGCTCGCACTCCCCGGCTCCGCCTACCTGTACCAGGGCGAGGAGCTCGGCCTCCCGGAGGTCGTGGAGCTCCCCGACGACGTCCGCGAGGACCCCACGTGGTTCCGCACCGACGGCGAGCGCTACGGCCGCGACGGATGCCGCGTGCCGATCCCGTGGACCTCCGACGCCCCCGGCTACGGCTTCAGCCCGACCGGTGCGGCCTGGCTGCCCCAGCCCGCCGAATGGGCCGCGCTCGCCCGCTCGGCCCAGGAGACCGACCCGCAGTCGACGCTGTGGGTGTACCGGACGCTCCTCGCCGTCCGCCGCGCCGAGGGCCTCGGTGCCGGCGCGCTCGAGTGGCTGGAAGGCTACGGCGACGACGTCCTCGCATTCCGCAACGGCCGCGTGACCGTCATCGCCAACGCGGGCACCGCGCCGGTGGCGCTGCCGTCGGGCACCGTGCTCGTCTCGAGCGAACCGCTCGAGGGCGCCGAGCTCCCCGTCGACACCGCCGTGTGGCTCGTCGCCGACTGACATGACGAGCCTCGAGGAGGTCGCCCGCCGCGCCGAGGTCTCGGCGGCGACCGCCTCGCGCGCGCTCAGCGGTCGGGGGCGCCTGTCGGAGGCGACACGGGCACGGGTGCGGCAGGCGGCGGCCGATCTCGGCTACGTCGCGTCGGCGGCGGCATCGTCCCTCGCCACCGGACGCACCCGCTCGATCGGGGTGCTGGTGCCGCTCGTCGACCAGTGGTTCTTCGCGCAGGTGCTCGACGGCATCGCCGCGCGGCTCGCGCCCCTCGGCTACGACATCACGCTCTACAACGCCACCGACGACCCGTCACAGCGCCGGCACCTCTTCCAGACGTCGCTCCGGCGCGGTCGGGTGGATGCCGTCATCGTCCTCTCGCTCACGACCTCGGCCCCGGAGATCGGCGACCTCCGCGCCCTCGGCCTGCCCCTCGTCGGGCTCGGCACCCCGAGCCCCGAGCTGACGAGTCTGGCCGTCGACGACGTCGCCGTCGGCCGCGCCGCGACGGAGCATCTGCTGGCGCTCGGCCACCGGCGCATCGCCCACATCGGCCAGTCCCGCCCGAGCGCGGCGGATGCCGACATCCCCACGCTGCGTCATCGCGGCTTCGTCGAGGCCCTCAGGGATGCCGGTCTCGCACCCGCGGGCTTCGCCGAAGCCGACTTCACGATCGAGGGCGGCCACCGCGCCGCGCAGTCCCTGCTCGCCCAGACCGCACCGCCGACGGCGATCTTCGCGGCCTCCGACGAGCTCGCCTACGGCGCGATCTTCGCCGCCCGCGAACGCGGCCTCGACGTTCCGGGCGACCTCTCGGTGATCGGGGTCGACGGTCACGACCTGAGCGGCTTCTTCGGCCTCACGACCATCGAGCAGTTCCCCCACGCCCAGGGGCTCGCCGCGGCCGA
>JACEFY010000278.1 GCA_016807485.1 Stenotrophomonas maltophilia
TCCCACCTCGCCCTTGGTCGGCATTCCGGCGGGAGGCGTCCACGTCTGGTAGATCGGCTGATCCGGCGCGGGAGCCGACGACGGGCCGGGCGACGGAAGGGCGATCGTGCCACCCGGCACGATGCCGAAGAGGCTCCCCAGCGTCGGGTTGATGCCGAAGCCGGCGTTCACGCCGACCACACCGGTGAGGGCGAACACCACCATCCCCACGATCGCCACCGTCTTGCGCCACCACCGCGAACGCCACAGGTTGGCCACGGCCAGGCCGATCGCCCCCATCGTCGCCGCCGCGATCCACAGCGTGAAGGCGGGCAACGCGGTACCGAAAGCGTCGCTCACGTCGGCCCAGACGAACACCGCGACCGCCCCGAGAACGCCGGCCACGATCGCCGCCACCGTCCCGAGCGCCACCCGGCGGGAGACCCGACGCACCAGCAGGACGAGGGCGAACACGACCGACAGCCCCAGGAGGACCCAGGGGATCGGCCCGTCGATGATCGGCAGGGCGAGAAGGGAGTTCATGGCGCGCTTTCGGAACGAGGGGTCACGCCGCGGTCCTCGCGGCTGGGGCGGTGGTCACATCGTAGGCACACGCAGGTTGAGCGGCGCGTATGCGGGCGCCAGGCCTAGCCTGTGAATGTGACCGACTCCGACGCCGCCGAAGCCGCCCCCGCCGCCCCATCTGCGACCGCCCGCGCCGCTCGGATGGCGCGCCGCATTCCCGCAACCCTCGGCGTCGTCGCCGTGCTGCTCATCGCCGGTGTCGCCACGGGGGCCCTCTGGACGCCCCTGGAGGATGGGCCGCTGTGGGAGGTGCTCGCGTTCGGCCTGCCCGCGCTGCAGGAGGGGCGGTGGTGGACGCCGGTCACCGGCTCGCTGCTGGTGAGCGAGCCGCTCCTCTACATCCCGACGATTCTGGGACTGTCGGCGATGGCCTTCGTCGAGTTCCACCGCGGCGGCCGCGTGGCCCTGTCGTACTTCGCCGGCGGGCAGCTCTTCTCGGTGCTGGGCGCCTCCCTCATCCTCTGGCTCGGCACCCTGGCTCCCGCGTGGCAGTGGGCGAGCGATCAGTCCACGTTCCTCGACGTCGCACCCGAAGGCGGTATCTTCGCGTGCGTCGCCGCCTCGATCGGCCTCTTCGTCTCACCGTGGCGCACGCGGGCGTGGCTCGCCCTCATCGCGTTCGTTTCGATCGCGGTGCTGCTGTGGGGCGGCCTGTCGCAGCTCGAGCACGCTCTGGCGGTCGCGCTCGTCCTCGTCGTCGACCGTTCGCTGCGGGTCCAGCGTTCGTCGGTGCGCGAGCAGCGCCTCATCGCCTTCTTCTGGCTCGCGGCGCTCGTGACGATCGACATCATCACGGAGTTCGTGCCCACCGACGGTCCCTTCGGCCCGTCGGTGCCCGACACGACGCTGTGGGATGCCGCCATCAACGTCGTCATCATCCTCCTCATCGCCAACGGCCTGCTGCACGCCCGACGCTGGGCGTGGGTCGTGGCGATCGTCCTCGCCTCACTCAACGCGGTCGTGGCATCGCTCGGCCTCACCCTGGTGGTCGTGCAGCTGTGGAGCGGGGTTCCCCTCTTCGACACGAATCCCACCGGCGACATCGCGGAAGGCATCCTCTGGATCCTCCTTCTCGTGTACCTCGCCCTCGTGCGGGGCGCGTTCCGGTGGCGCCGGAGGGGGTCTCTCGGCCATGGGCCCGCACCGACGGTCGACGAGGTCGTCCGCATCCTCCAGTCCGACGGCGGCGGAACCCTGTCGTGGATGACCACGTGGGACGGCAACCAGTACATGCGCACCTCCACCGGGATGGTGGCCTACCAGCGGCGCGCCGGCGCGGCGATCGCCCTCGCCGATCCGCTCGGCCCCGTCGACGGCCGAGCTCAGTCCGTCCGCGAGTTCATCGCCGCGGCCGAGCGCAGCGGGCTCGCCCCGTGCTTCTTCAGCGCGAGCGAGCCGACCCGCGCGGCGGTGCCCGAGCAGTGGCGCACTCTCGTCGTCGCCGACGACACGATCGTCGACCTCCCCGAGCTCGCCTTCACGGGCAAACGCTGGTCGGACGTACGCACCTCGATCAACCGCGCCGGGCGCGAGGAGATGACCTTCCGCCTGACCCATCTGAAGGATGAGCCCTTCAACGTGCGCACGCAGCTCCGTGCGATCTCGGAGATGTGGGTGGGCGACAAGGGACTCCCGGAGATGCGGTTCACCCTAGGCCGTCTGGAGGAGGCGGAGAATCCGCACGTGCGCGTGGCACTCGCGGTCTCGCCGCACGGCGACGTCGACGGCTTCCTCTCGTGGCTGCCGGTCTATGGCGAGGGCGGCCGGGTCCGCGGGTGGACGCTCGATCTCATGCGGCGCCGCGACGGCGGCTTCGGCCCCGTGATGGAGTACCTCATCGGCATGTCCGCCGCCGCCTTCCGCGACGAGGGCGCCGAAGTCATGTCGCTGTCGGGAGCTCCGCTCGCCCACGACTACCCCCCGGAGGCGGCCACGATCGCCGCGCTGAGCGACCGGCTCGCCGATGCGCTCGAACCCGTGTACGGCTTCCAGTCGCTGCACCGCTTCAAGGGCAAGTTCCACCCGCGCTTCGAAACCCTCTACCTGCTGTTCCGCGATGAGGGCGACCTCGCCCGCATCGGCGCGGGGCTCACGCGCGCTTTCCTGCCGGAAGCGACGCTCCGTCAGTTCGCCGGGGCCGGCCTCGAGCTCGTGCGCGGATCCGGCGACAGCTGACCGCTCAGTCGCGCGGGCTCTTGATGAGGGCACCCGCCACGAGGAAGATCAGGGCCGCGACCGGCTGGAGCGCGTTCCACAGGGTCTCCTCGAGCGTCAGCGGGAAAACCGGGTTCCAGACGACCGCGATCGCGAGGAAGACCGGAATCCACCACCACTGCTTCGCCTGCCCGGCGAACCACGCGACGATGAGCGCGAGGATCGACACCGCGTAGAGGACGAACTGCTCCCAGTCGAGCGTGAAGAGCACGGGTGCGACGAAGAGCACGATGGCCGCGAGGATGCCGGGCGCCAGCGCATTGCGCTGGAAGACCGGCGTCGGGGTGTCGCCACGGGCCACGGGTCCTCTTTCCCCGGTCGCTGTTCGACCGTCGCCTCCATCCTCCCCCATCGCCACCTCCCGGCCGGCTCGCAGACCCGCGTCGTAGGCTGACGGCCTGCGCGAGGAGGCACCCATGCGACGTTCCCTTCTGCTGATCACCGCGGCGGCGGCAGCACTCACCCTGACCTCCTGCGCCGGGGCAGGCGCGGACGGCCCCACTCCCGCACGCTCGGAGTCGAGCCGCCCGCCGTTCCGCTCCGCCGATCCGGCCCCGCTCGGGCCGACCGGAACGCCGGCGGCGGTTCCTCCCGCGCGCTGGAAGGCGATCGTCGACGATCTCACCGCCCGCGGCATCACTGGCGACCCCCAGGTCGTCTCGGCCGAGGACGTCGTCTTCTCCGACGGCTCGCTCGGCTG
>JACEFY010000279.1 GCA_016807485.1 Stenotrophomonas maltophilia
CCCAGCTGCTCACGAGCAACCCGTCGCGCGACCGGGCGACGAAGCTCCTCAACTGGCTCGCCGACGTCACCGTCAACCGCCCCTACGGCGAGAAGCCGCTGTCGGTCTCGCCGGGGAGCAAGCTGCCGGAGATCGACCTCCTCGCGGCGCCGCCCGAGGGCAACCGCCAGCGGCTGCGTGAACTCGGCCCGGAGGGGTTCGCGCGGGCGCTGCGCGCGCAGACGGCTCTCGCCGTGACCGAGACGACCTTCCGCGACGCCCATCAGTCGCTTCTCGCGACCCGCGTGCGCACCCGCGACCTCGTGCGCGTCGGTCCGCACCTCGCGCGCATGACCCCGCAGCTGCTGTCGGTCGAAGCGTGGGGCGGGGCGACATACGACGTCGCGCTGCGCTTCCTCGCGGAAGACCCCTGGGAGCGGCTCGAAGCCCTCCGCGACGCGATGCCCAACATCCCCATCCAGATGCTGCTCCGCGGCCGCAACACGGTGGGCTACACGCCGCGGCCGACCGCGGTGACCGATGCCTTCGTGACGGAGGCCGCCGCCTCCGGCGTCGACATCTTCCGCATCTTCGACGCGCTCAACGATGTCGACCAGATGGTCCCCGCCATCCGCGCCGTGCTCGAGACGGGCACGGCCGTTGCCGAAGTCGCCCTCTGCTACACGGGCGATCTCCTCGACCCGGCCGAGCAGCTGTACACGCTCGACTACTACCTCGAGCTGGCCGATCGGATCGTGGCATCCGGTGCGCACATCCTCGCCATCAAGGACATGGCCGGTCTTCTGCGGCCCGCCGCGGCCGCGAAGCTGGTGAGCGCCCTGCGCGAGCGCTTCGACCTGCCCGTCCACGTGCACACGCACGACACCGCCGGCGGACAGCTGGCGACCCTGCTGGCCGCGAGTGCGGCGGGAGCCGACGCGGTGGATGCCGCGGCGGCACCGCTCGCGGGCACGACGAGCCAGCCGTCGCTGTCGGCACTGGTCGCGGCGCTCGCGCACACCGAGCGCGACACGGGCCTCTCGCTCCAGAGCGTGAGCGATCTGGAGCCGTACTGGGAGGCGGTGCGCCACCTGTACCGCCCGTTCGAGTCGGGCCTGCCCGGCCCCACAGGACGCGTCTACCACCACGAGATCCCGGGCGGACAACTCTCGAACCTCCGTCAGCAGGCGATCGCCCTCGGGATGGCCGACGACTTCGAGCGCATCGAGGACATGTACGCCGCCGCCGACCGCATCCTCGGCCGCCTCCCGAAGGTCACCCCGTCGTCCAAGGTCGTCGGCGACCTCGCGCTCGCGCTCGTCGCCGCCAAGGCCGACCCGGCCGACTTCGAGCAGAATCCGCAGAACTACGACATCCCCGACTCGGTCGTCGGGTTCATGGCGGGTGAGCTGGGCGACCTCCCGGGTGGCTGGCCCGAGCCGTTCCGCTCGAAAGTGCTGGCCGGTCGCCACGTCGACATCGCGATCCCGGAGCTCACGGCCGCGGAGGAGGAGGGACTCGCCAGCGACGGAGCCACCCGCCGCCGCACCCTCAACCGCCTGCTCTTCCCCGGGCCCGCGAAGGAGTTCGAGGCGACGCGCGAGGCGTACGGCGACCTGTCGGCGCTCGGGACCCCCGACTACTTCTACGGACTCAAGCCGGGCGAGGAGCACGTCGCCGAGATCGACCCGGGCGTCCAGCTCTACGTCGGTCTGGAGGCGATCGGTGAGCCGGATGCCGCGGGTATGCGCACCGTCATGACGACACTCAACGGACAGCTGCGCCCCGTGTGGGTGCGGGACCGCTCGATCGCCGTCGACAAGGTTGCCGTCGAGAAGGCCGACACCACCAAGGCCGGGCAGGTCGCAGCTCCGTTCGCCGGTGTCGTGACGGTCAAGGCGGCTGTCGGAGACGTCGTGCGCGCCGGTCAGCCGGTCGCGTCGATCGAGGCCATGAAGATGGAGGCGGCCATCACCGCGCCCGTCGACGGCACGGTCGAGCGCCTCGCCATCACCGGCACGGCGGCGGTCGAAGCCGGGGACCTTTTGGTCGTCGTCCGGCCCGCCGAGTAGCCTGGGGTGTTGGATGCCCGGCATCCGAGAACATTTTGGGGGCCTGCACCGTGAGCCATGACCAGGACGAGAACGCGCCGGACGACGCCGACAACGGCGTGCTGAACGCGACCGGCGCCGTCGACGTCTCGGCGGTCGGGATCGGCCAGACGAACACCGCGCACCTCGACATCGTGCTGCCGCAGGGCGAGGACGACGACTTCGACGACGACGACGTCGTGCTCGACGACGTGGCCCTGGATGCCGCGATCGCCGAGGCGCCCGCCAAGGCGGTGGAGCCCGAGCGGCCCGCGGTACCCGCCGCAGAGCCCGTCGCCACGACACCGGCGCGTGCGGGCGCCGGTGTTCCCGCGCGGGTGGAGCCGTCCGAGGCGGCCGACACGACCGTCGCGGTCGCGGGAGACCACGACCTCGACCACCATGAGCGCGTGCGTCCCCGGACGTCGGAGATCGCCCTGCACTCACGCCGTCTGGGTGACTTCGAGGCCGATCGCGAGAGCTCGGACCTCCTCACCTCCGACCGCCTGCTCGACCCGGCGCACGTGGTGCGCCCCGAGCCGGAGGGAACGTGGCAGCACATCGTCTACACGCTCTCCGGACGCCGCATCAACCTGGGTGACAGCAAGCGCGCCCGCGGCCGCAAGGAGCTCGACCGACGCATCGCCGCGCCGCTCACGGGCGGTGCACGGTTCGTGCCCGTGCTCTCCCGCAAGGGTGGTGTGGGCAAGACGACCGTCACGACCCTCCTCGGGATGGCCCTCGCCGACGCCCGCGACGACCGCGTCATCGCCGTCGACGCCAACCCCGACCGCGGCACCCTGGCCGATCGTGTCGGGCGCGCGAGCGGCCAGACGGTCCGCGACCTCGTCCGTGCACGGGCGGATGTGCACGGTTTCAACGACATCTCCCGCATCGTCGCGCGCGACGAGACGCGGCTCGACGTGCTCGCGTCCGAGACCGACCCGCACGTGTCGGAGGCGTTCAGCGATGCCGACTATCAGCAGGTCGCCGACATCGCCGCGCACTTCTACTCCATCGTCCTCACCGATACCGGCACCGGCATCGTCCACTCGGTGATGGAGGCCACGCTCGACCGCGCCGACGAGCTCGTCATCGTCGCCGGTCTGAGCGTCGACGAGGCGCGGCTGGCGGCGGAGACGCTCACCTGGCTCGAGACCAACGGATTCGCGGAAGAGGTGCGGCGCGCCGTCGTCGTGCTCAACACGGCACGCCCCGGTGCGCCGCTCGTGCGGGCGGGCGAGCTCGAGGCGCACTTCCGCAGCCGCGTGCGCGCCGTGGTCCGGGTGCCCTACGACCCTCACATCGCCTCCGGCAGCGCCGTGACCTTCCGCGATCTCCAGCCCGAGACGCGTCAGGCGGCCCGCGAGCTGGCCGCGACCGTCGTCGAGGGCCT
>JACEFY010000028.1 GCA_016807485.1 Stenotrophomonas maltophilia
CTGCACGAGGCGGGGGTCCGCGGGGTGCGGTTCAATTTCGTGCGGCGGCTCGTCGACCTCGTCGACACGGATGCGCTCGAGGAGATCGTGCAGAAGATCGCCCCGCTCGGCTGGCACGTGGTCATCTACTTCGAAGCCGACGACCTGCCCGATCGCTACGACTTCTTCTCCGGCATCCCCACCGACGTCGTCGTCGACCACATGGGGCGCCCCGACGTCACGAAAGACCCCGACGGCCCCGAGTTCGCCCTGTTCCTCCGCTTCCTCCGCGAGAACCCGAACGTGTGGACCAAGGTGACCTGCCCCGAGCGCCTGTCGGTGTCGGGGCCTCCGGCACTCGACGGCGAGCAGAACGCCTACGCCGATGTGGTGCCGTTCGCCGCGCGCGTCGTCGAGGAGTTCCCCGATCGGGTGCTGTGGGGCACCGACTGGCCGCATCCGAATCTGAAAGACCACATGCCCGACGACGGGCTTCTCGTCGATCACATCCCGCACATCGCGCCCACCGCCGCGCTGCAGCAGAAGCTGCTGGTGGACAATCCGCTGCGCCTCTATTGGCCCGAAGGAGTACGACCATGACGCTCGACAAACCGTACAAAGCCGTTCCCGGCACGACGATCTTCGACGCGGACCAAGCGCGCAAGGGGTATCACCTCAACCAGTTCTCGATGTCGTTGATGAAGCCGGAGAACCGTGAGCGCTATCTGGCGGATCGCGAGGCCTACCTGGACGAGTGGCCGCTGACGCCCGTGCAGAGGCAGGCCGTGCTCGACATGGACCTCAACACCTGCATCGCCGAGGGCGGCAACATCTACTTCCTCAGCAAGATCGGCGCCACCCACGGGCTGAGCTTCCAGCAGATGGCCGGGTCGATGACCGGCATGTCCGAGGCGGCCTATCGCGACATGATGCTCGCCGGCGGCCGCTCGCCGGAGGGCAACCGACTGAAGGACCTCGACGGGTGGACGCCGCCGTCGACGGAGAAGTCGGAGGTCATGCGGGTCGGTGCCCCGGCGGCATTCACCTCCGCCCTCTTCACCTCGCACGTGCCGGCGATCGGCGCCGCGATGGACCACGGCAAGACCGAGGAACCGTACTGGAAGAAGGTCTTCGACGGCTACGAGTGGACGCGGAAGTGGGCGAAGGAGAACACACCCGATGTCGTCATCCTCGTCTACAACGACCACGCGACCGCGTTCGACTCCAACATCATCCCGACCTTCGTGCTGGGCACCGGAGCGCACTATCCCGTCGCCGACGAGGGGTACGGCCCCCGTCCCGTGCCCGATGTCGTCGGCTACCCCGAGCTGGCCGCCCACATCGCGCAGTCGGTCATCCAGGACGACTTCGACCTGACGCTGGTGAACGAGATGGTCGTCGACCATGGGCTGACCGTTCCGCTCTCGCTCGTCTTCGGCGACGTCGACGCCTGGCCGTGCCGCGTCATTCCCCTCCCCGTGAACGTGGTGCAGTACCCGGTGCCCTCCGGGCGGCGCTGCTACGAACTCGGTCGCGCGATCCGCCGCGCCCTCGACAAGTGGGACGGCCCGGAGCTCAACGTGCAGATCTGGGGCACGGGGGGCATGAGTCACCAGCTGCAGGGCCCGCGCGCCGGGCTCATCAACGAAGAGTGGGACAACGCGTTCCTCGATCACCTGATCGCCGACCCGCTCGGGCTCACCGAGTGGTCGCACATGGAGTACGTCGACGAGGCGGGCTCGGAGGGGATCGAGCTCGTCGATTGGCTCATCGCCCGGGGGGCGATGGATGATCAGTTCGGGGGCGGGGCGCCCGAGGTGAACCACCGGTTCTACCACGTGCCGGCATCCAACACCGCGGTCGGCCACCTGGTGCTGACCAATCCGCCGGCCGACGAGGAGGCTTCCGCATGAGTGACAGGATCCGCGTGGCGGTGGTGGGCGCGGCCGGCGCCTTCGGCCGCAAGCACCTCGACGGACTCGCCGCCGTCGCCGACGCCGAGGTCACCGTCGTGAGCGGCACGCGGCTCGAACCCACGCAGGCCGTGGCGGCGGAGTACGGGGTGCCGGCGGCGGTCGTCGGACTCGACGCGGTGCTCGAGCGCGACGACGTGGATGCCGTCATCCTCGCCACTCCGACGGGACTGCACGCGAGCCAGACGCAGGCGGTGCTCGCCGCAGGCAAGCACGTGCAGGTGGAGATTCCCCTGGCGGACTCGCTGGCCGACGCCGAAGCGACCCTGGCCGCCGCCGAGGCATCCGACCGTGTCGCCATGGTGGGCCACACGCGGCGGTTCAACCCGTCGCACCAGTTCGTGCACGAACGCATCACGGCCGGCGAGTTCGCGGTGCAGCAGATGGACGTGCAGACCTACTTCTTCCGCCGCAGCAACACCAATGCGAAGGGCGAGCCGCGGTCGTGGACCGATCATCTGCTGTGGCATCACGCGGCGCACACGGTCGACCTCTTCGCGTACCAGGCCGGCAGGATCGTGCAGGCGAATGCGATCCAGGGACCGATCCACCCCGACCTCGGCATCGCGATGGACATGTCGATCCAGCTGAAGAGCGAGTCCGGCGCGATCTGCACACTGTCGCTGTCGTTCAACAACGACGGCCCGTTCGGCACGTTCTTCCGCTACATCGGCGACACCGAGACCTACATTGCGCGATACGACGACCTGGTCACCGGCCGCGACGAGCCGATCGATGTGTCGGGGGTCGCCGTGAGCCTCAACGGCATCGAACTGCAGGACCGCGAGTTCCTCACCGCGATCCGGGAGGGCCGCGAGCCGAACTCCTCACTGCAGCAGGTGATCGACTGCTATCGCGTGCTCGGCTCTTTGGAGGAGCAGCTCGCGTGAACCTCCCCCGCATGGGTCTCGGGTGCATGTCGTTCAGCCATGCCTACGGCACGGCGATGCCGACCGACGAGGCCGTCACCGTGCTCCGCTCGGCCATCGACGCGGGTGTGCGGATGCTCGACACCGCCACGCTCTACGGGGGCGGGCGCAACGAGGAACTCGTGGGGCGTGCCATCGCGGGGCGACGCGACGAGGTCCTCGTCGCCAGCAAGGGCGGGATGGCGCTCACGGGCGGAGTGCGGACGATCGACGGTCGTCCGGCGACGTTGCGCGCGCAGGTGGAGGCATCCTTGCGCCGTCTGAACGTCGACCACATCGACCTCTACTACCTGCACCGCTGGGACAAGACCGTCCCGATCGGTGAGAGCGTCGGTGCGCTCGCGGAGATGCGGGATGCCGGGAAGATCGGCGCCATCGGATTGTCGGAGGTGTCGGTCGCGCGGCTGCACGAGGCGGTGCAGGTCGCTCCGATCGCGGCCGTGCAGAACGAGTACTCGCTGTGGACGCGTGATCCCGAGCTCGGCATGCTCGAGGCGACGCGTGCCGCCGACATCGCGCTGGTGGCCTTCTCGCCCGTCGCGCGCGGTTTCCTCGCCGACGCCGTCGCCGACCCCCGCGCGCTCGCCGAGAATGACCTTCGGCGCGGGATGCCGCGGTTCCAGGGCGCTCACTGGGCACGCAACGTCGAGCTCCTTCCGGCCTGGCGCGCCCTCGCCGACGAGGCCGGCTGCACGCCGGCCCAGCTCGCGCTCGCGTGGGTGCTCTCGCGCGGTGACCATGTCGTGCCGATTCCGGGCACGACGAGCATCGCGCACCTGCGCGACGACGTCGGGGCGCTCGGTCTGCGTCTGCCGGCCGAGATCCTCGCCCGCGCGGGCGCCCTCATCGGTCCCTCGACCGTCTCCGGAGAGCGCTACAACGGGGCGCAGGCGGCCGACGTCGACGCCGAGGCGGTCGGATCGTGATGAAGGCCCTGTCATCGATGGCCACGCGGCATCTGCTCGCCGATCTCGCCGACGCGGCCGTGTCGGCCGGCATGCCCGCCGTCGACATCGAGGCGGTCGGTGGCGTCGACGCCGCCGCGCGGGTCGCTGCCGGGGAGAGAGTCGATCTCGTGTTCCTCGCGGAAGACGCACTCGCGCGACTGGCCCGAGAGGGGCACGTGATCGCAAGATCGGTGACGCCGCTCGTCATCTCGTCGGTCGCCGCCGCCGTGCCCGATTCGTCGGTGGAGCGCGCGGTGGCGCCCGTCGGCGAGGCGTTCGACGATGCCGCCGGCATGCGCGACGCCCTCCGATCGGCGGGGTGGATCGGATTTTCGACGGGTCCGAGCGGTGATGCGCTGACGCGGCTGATCGATGAGTGGGGCCTGCGCGCGGAGCTGAGTCTCGTGCAGGCGCGGCCGGGCCGGCCGGTCGCCGCGTTGCTGGCCGAGGGCGATGTCGAGCTCGGGTTCCAGCAGCTCAGCGAACTCGTCGGGCAACCCGGCATCCGCATTCTCGGCACACTGCCCGAAGGCTGCGCCATCGACACCGTCTTCGCGGGTGCCGTGGCCGCCCGCACGACGGACGCTCGGGCCGCGGCCGACCTGCTCGCGTTCTTCGCCCGCCCGGAGCGGGCAGAGCTGAAGGCAGCGCACGCCTTCACGCCCGTGTGAGGTCCGCGCGGACGCCGTAGCCGCAACACGGCCGAGGTCGGGTCGGCGTGAGTCAGGGCGTCGCGCTGCCCCCGCGACCCGGCGTGCCCGCCGCGCTGCCGGTGCGGCCCGGGTGCGCGGCTCGCTGGTCTGCCTCGAGGCGCTCCGCTTCCTCTCCGCCGATCGCTTCGCCCCGGGCGACGAGGCCCGCGACGTCCGAGAGCGGGATCTCCTTCAGGAAGATCGCCAGGAGGAGGGCGACGGCCATGAAGGGGATCAGATACCAGAAGACCGGAGCCAGCGCGTCGGCGTAGGCGGTCACGACGCCTTCCCGCAACGCATCGGGCAGGGAGCTGAGCGCGGAAGGGTCGATCGTCGAGGTGGCCTGCCCGGCCTCTTCGGGGCTCGCCCCGGCATCCGTGAACACGGTCGTGAGCTTCTCGGTGAGGCGGGTGGTGAACAGCGTGCCGAACACCGCGGTGCCGAGTGCGGCGCCGACCTCGCGGAAGTAGTTGTTCGTGCTGGTCGCGGTGCCGATGTCGGCGGCGGGGACCGCGTTCTGCACCACGAGGACCACGACCTGCATGATGAGACCGAGCCCGGCGCCGAAGACGAACAGGTAGACGCAGATCAGCCAGATGGGAGTGGCTGCGGCGAGGGACGTCATGGCGGCCATCGCGATGCCGGTCAGGATCGTCCCGACGATGGGGAAGACCTTGTACCTCCCGGTCTTGGTGATCAGGATGCCCGACGCGATCGAGGTGCCGATGAGGCCCACCATCATCGGCAGCATGAGCAGTCCCGATGCCGCGGCGGAGGTGCCCGACGACATCTGCAGGAAGGTCGGGACGAATCCGATGGCGGCGAACATGCCGATGCCGAGGGAGAGCCCGATGGCGGTCGCGTTGACGAAGACGGGATTCTTGAACATCGACAGCGGCATGATCGGGTCTTCCGCCCGAGCCTCCGTGAGGATGAACAGGGCGGCCGCGGCGATGAATCCGAGACCCCACGCCCAGGTCGCCGTCGACGACCAGCCGAAGTCAGCGTCGCCGCCGAAGTCGGTGAAGAAGATGAGGCACGTCGTGGCCACCGAGAGGAAGACGACGCCGAGCCAGTCGATGCGCTTGACGGCTCTCTTGTTGGGGAGCTTGAGGGCGAAGACGGCGATGAGGAACGCGATGATCCCGACCGGGATGTTGATGTAGAACGCCCACTGCCACGTCAGGTGGTCGACGAAGAAACCACCGAGGAGCGGTCCGCCGACGGCGGCGAGACCGAAGACGGCGCCGAGCGGGCCGAGGTACTTCCCGCGCTCGGAGGCGGGCACGATGTCGGCGATGATCGCCTGGGACAGGATCATCAGTCCGCCGCCGCCGAGTCCCTGGATCGCACGGAACGTCACGAACATCCAGAAGTCGGTGGCGAAGGCGCACCCGACGGAGGCGATCGTGAAGACGGCGATCGCGATCATGAACAGCCGCCTCCGCCCGAGGACGTCGCCGAACTTGCCGTAGATCGGCATGACGATCGTCGTCGCCAGGATGTACGCGGTGGTGATCCACACCTGGTGGGAGACGCCGCCCAGTTCACCCACGATCGTGGGCATGGCGGTGGAGACGATCGTCTGGTCGAGGCTGGACAGGAGCATGCCCGCGATGAGCGCGGAGAAGATGATCCAGATCCGCCGCTTCGTCAGCAGCAGGGGTGCGTCCTGCGGCCGCACGGGGGATGAGGTGGTGGTCATGTCCATCCGATCAGGGGGTTCTGGGTGGCGAAGAGCTCGCGCGATGCCGTGACGTGCGCTTCGAAGATGTCGTGGAAGGAGTCCGTGTTGCCCGGCTCGAAGAACTGGCGGGCGGAGATGCGCGAGATGGATGCCAGGATGCTCGCCGCCACGCGTGCACGGGGGTCGCCGGCCGGGAGGTTCTCGCGCTGTTCGATGAGCCTGGTGTCCAGCTCCTCTTCGCCGATTGCGTGGTCGAGCATGCGGCTGAGGAGCCTGGGTTCGCGCTCGACGGCGGCCATGAGGTCGGAGATCGTCTCCGGCAGGACGTCCATGGCCCGCCACCGGATCTCGTTCAGGGTGGCGAGGTCGCGGAGGAGAGTGGGCGAGATGTCGGAGGAATCCGGCGCTCCGCCGCGGAGGAACGTCGCGACGGCCTCGACGTCGGCGCGCTCGAGGGGGAGGCCGAGAACCGCATCCTCCTTGCTCGCGAAGTAGTTGAAGAACGTCCGGCGCGACACCGCGGCCGCATCGCACAGTTCTTGGACGGTGAAGCCCGGCAGTCCGTGCTCGGCGGTCAGGAGCCGCGCGGCTCGGATGAGCTCGCGCGTCGTGAGGGAGCGCTTGCGATCACGCACGCTGGATGCACTATCAGACACATCGTGCATTCTTGCACGATCGCGGTGCGAGTGCAAAAAGCCTGACAAATGAAGCCGCCGGGCCGCCGGCCGCTCAGGTGAGCGCGGCGGCTGCGGTCCGACGGAATGACCGCAGGGCCGCGCCCCAGTACACACGGACGCTCAGGCCGCAGACGCGGAGGGCCGCCCCGTGGTCGACGGAGACGACGGTGGCTGCGCCGACGGCGATGCACCACCACGCGAGGAACGCGATCCGCCTCTGAATCCGCGTTGCGGACCGGTACTCCTGTCGCAGCTGATCGATCTGGAACGCCAGGTGATGCTCTTCGTCGAGCGCGATGCGCGTTCCGATCGCGCGGGTGACCTCGTCCGGTCCGCTGCGGGCGAGCACGACGAAGTACGGCATCGCCACAGCCTCGGCCACCAGAAACAGCGCCAGCTCTGTCCGGAGTCCCATCGACCGCCTCAGCGCAGTGAATACGCGATCCGACCAGTGATGTCCGAGGGGCACGGCGTCGAGGTGGCGAAGGCCCCGGGTGAAGAGCTCCGAGTGACGCTGCTCTTCCTCCACGAGCATCCGCAGCGCCTGTTGCTGCGCGTCGCTGCATCGACGCGCCTTCGCGAGCAGGCGCGCGCCATCCCCTCCTTCTCCCAGCGCGAACCGCTGGAACGACCGGGCGATCGCGGTGCGCACGTGATCCGGCAGATCGGCGACCGCGCTCCATTCGATGCGCGCTTCGATCGCCGCGTGCCGCGCGCGGTTGCCGGCGAAGTGTGCGACCCACCGATCGAAGGCACCGTCTCCCGCCGTGCCGCTGGTCGCCGATTCCATCCCGGCAGTCTGCCAGTCCCGTCACCGCAATGACGCGCTTCCTGTGTGAAACAGGTGGCGTCAGCGCACACCTGGCAGCGTGGCAGCGGTGCACGAGCGCCATCCTTCCGAGCGCAAGCGTCGGCATCCCTGATAGACATCTGGGATGACCTCCACCCCCACCGCCACCGGGCGCATCCTCATCGTCGGGGCCGGCGCGACCGGGGGAGCGCTCGGCGCGCGCCTCCTCGAGGCGGGTCGCGACGTCACCTTCCTCGTGCGGCCGGCGCGCGCGGAGTCGCTGACTCGTGAGGGACTGCGGTTCACCTCCCCCGAGGGCGCGCGCGCCCTGCCGGCGCAGGCCGTCTCGGCGACCGAGATCACCGCGCCGTTCGACATCGTGGTCATCGCGGTGAAGGCGCCCGGTCTGGATGCCGCGCTGCGCGATGCGGCCCCGGCGATCGGACCGGAGACGATCGTCATTCCCCTCCTCAACGGCCTGCGCCAGTTCGATGTGCTGCGGGCCGAGGGTCGCGGTCGCGTGGTCGGCGGGCTCGTGAAGATCGTCGCGACGCTGGATGCCGACGGCACCGTGCGGCAGATGACGCCGCTGTCGACGATGACCATCGGCGCGTTCGAGGGGCGCGACGATGTCGCCGACGTCGCCGAGCTCCTGGATGTTCCGGGCATCGACCTCACCGTGACCGACGACATCGCGCAGGCGCTCTGGGAGAAGTGGGCGTTCATCGCGGCGGCGGGGGTGGCGACGTGCCTCTTCCGCAACGCGGTCGGCGATATCGTCGCCGCGGGAGGGGAGGGATACATCCGCTCGGCGATCGCCGAGACCGAGGCGGTCGCCACCGCCGCCGGCCACCCGGTGTCGCCGGCGAGCCATGCGCAGTCCGTCGCGATGCTGACCGAGCCCGGCTCGGCCTTCACGTCGTCGCTCTACCGCGACCTCGCCGCCGGCGCGGCGACGGAGGGGGAGCACATCCTCGGCGACCTCGCGGCGCGGGCGAAGGCGCTGTCGGTGCCGACGCCGCTCCTCGATCTGACCCTGGTGCAGGTCCGCGCCGCCGAGCTCGCGCGCATTCGGCATTCTCCCAGGAGCGCGTGATCTCCACCTTCTAGGCTTCCAAGTCCAGGGGGAGTACTCCGACACGGTCGGCTCGTCATTACGGATGCGTTCTGCATCCCGGGTCACCGGTCTTCGATCTTGAAGATGGAAGAGACTCTGGCGTCCTTTTCTGCACGCCACCGTCGGGAGACCCTGTGAACATCACTCCGCTCGTCTGGATCATCACGATCGCGGTCACGATCGCCTTCTTCGTCTACGAGTTCTTCGCGCACGTACGGAAGCCGCATGAGCCGACGGTCGGCGAGTCGGCGCGGTGGTCGGCGTTCTACATCGGTCTCGCGCTGCTGTTCGGCGTCGGCATCGGTGTCGTGTCGGGGTGGACCTACGGCGGCGAGTACTTCGCCGGATACCTCACCGAGAAGGCGCTGTCGATCGACAACCTGTTCGTCTTCCTCATCGTGATGACGGGCTTCGCCGTGCCGAAGATCTACCAGCAGAAGGTGCTGATGATCGGCATCGTGATCGCGCTCATCATGCGCGGCGCGTTCATCGCGGTCGGTGCGGCGCTCATCGCGAACTTCTCGTGGGTGTTCTATCTCTTCGGTGCGCTGCTGCTCTTCCTCGCCTACCGGCAGGCTTTCGCGCACGGCGAGTCCGACCCCGCGAACGGCCGGTTCATGAAGCTCGTGCGCCGCATCCTCCCGGTGAGCGACGAGTACAACGGCGACAAGCTCACGGTGGTGAAGGACGGCCGCCGCTTCGTCACGCCGATGCTCCTCGTCATCGTCGCGATCGGCTTCGTCGACCTCATCTTCGCCGTCGACTCCATCCCCGCGATCTACGGTCTCACCGATGAGGCGTTCATCGTCTTCACCGCCAACGCGTTCGCGCTCATGGGACTTCGTCAGCTCTACTTCCTCATCGGCGGACTGCTCGAGCGTCTCGTGTACCTCGCCCAGGGCCTCGCGGTGATCCTCGCGTTCATCGGCGTGAAGCTCCTCATCCACGCCCTGCACAAGAACGAGCTCCCGTTCATCAACGGTGGCGAGCACTGGACCGTGATCCCCGAGATCCCGATCTGGCTGTCGCTGGTGTTCATCGCCGCGACGATCGTCGTTGCCACCGTCGCGAGCCTGCTCAAGACCCGACGTGACGGGCTGGCCGCATCCGACGCGACGGCCGGCGACCGCGCGATCCGCTGAGGCCGGCGCCGCAGTGCGGAAAAGCGGGGGGCATCGCGCGACGCCCCCCGCTTTTCCGATGCGACGTCGGCTACTTCGCGAGCTGCGGGTAGAGCGCCTCGAGCGGAGCCGACAGGGCGGCCTTCAGCTGCACCGAGGTCTCGTCGGCGAGCACTTCGTACTCGCCGGCTTCGGTCGCGTCGAGCACCCGCGCCACCAGCACCGCCGGGTCGAGCTTCGGGTCGGTCGAGCCGGCGGCCATCGCCGTGTCGACCCAGCCGACGTGCACGCCCACGACCTGCACGCCCGCGGGGTGCAGCTCGACGCGCAGCGAGTTCGTCGCCGACCACAGTGCGGCCTTCGTCGCCGAGTAGATGCCACCGATCGCGAACCACGCCATCGCCGAGTGGATGTCGATGATGGCGGTCTCACCCTCGTGCGCCGAGAGCAGTGGCGCATAGGCGCGTGCCAGGAAGAGCGGACCGACGAAATTGGTCTCGATGTTGCTCCGGATCTCCTCCTCGGTGTGGTTCAGGATTCCGAAGCTCGCCGGCGACGCGCCGGCGTTGTTGATGAGGATGGTGACGTCGGGCGCGGCCTCGACGACGGCCGCGATCGATGCGGCATCCGTCACGTCGAGCTGCAGGGGGACGACGCGCTCGTCGTTCCACGTGCGGGGGGTGCGGGCGGTGGCGTACACCTTCGCCGCGCCGCGGGCGAGGGCGGCGTCGACGAACTGCGTGCCGATGCCCCCGTTCGCACCGGTGACGAGGACGACGGCTCCGTTGAGTGAGGTCATGAGGGTTCTTCCTTCGGGGTTCAAATGGATCGTCGCCGCGCGGCGATGGGAGACTGGATGCAGACACCCGATCATGCAGTGACTACGCTCATAACCGAGGGTACTCATGATCTATTCCGGGAGGAGCGCACATGGTGCTCACATCGACGCCCGCAGGCCGACGCGAGCGGAACAAGCAGGAGAAGCTCGAGCGCATCGTCGCGGCGGCCAGCGCGCTCTTCGCCGAGCGCGGCGTCGACGACGTCACGACGCAGGAGATCGCCGACGCGGCTGACATCGGCACGGGAACCCTCTTCCTCTACGCCAAGACCAAGGGCGAGCTGCTGCTGCTCGTGCAGAACGCACACTACGCGCGCGCGCTCGACGAGGGGCGCGCGGCGGCGGACGGTGCTGAGGGTGCGGTCGATGCCGTGCTCGCCCTCGTCGCCCCCGTGGTCGCGTGCAATCGCACCCAGGTCGACAACGGGCGCATCTATCTGCGTGAGATGGTCTTCGGCGATGCCGGCGAACCCAACCACGCCGAGGCGCTGCGGATCGTCGATGAGACCGAGCAGGCCGTCGCGGCGCTCATCGCCGGCCGCACCGGCCGGAGCGACGCGGATGCCGCTGTCCTCGCCCGCGTGATCTCGTCGACGCTCGTGGTGACCATGGCATCCGCTCCCACTCCCGAGGTGAGCGTCGATGACATCCTCGCGGTCGTCCGGACGCAGGTGGAAGCGATTCTGGGCGGGTCCGCGTAGCGCGCGCCGTCAGCCCTGCGGCCCCGCGAGTTCGGGGTAGAGCACCTCGACGGGTGCCGACAGGCCGGCGCGCACCTGACGGGTCGCGTTGTCGGCGAGTACCTCGAATCGGTCGGCCTCGAGGCCGTCGAGAACCTGCCCCGCGAGATCGGCGGGGGTGAGCTTCTCGCCGCCGGCGTGGGCGGCCATCGGCGTATCGACGTAGCTCATGTGCACGCCGAGGACGTGCACGCCGCGGGGGGCGAGCTCGAGGCGCAGCGAGTTCGTCGCCGACCAGAGCGCCGCTTTGGCAGCCGAGTAGGCGCCCCCGTAGGCGTACCACGAGCCGATCGAGTGGATGTCGACGATCGCCGCCCCGGCACGCCCGAGGAGGGCGGGGGCGAACGCGCGCGCGACCCGCACGGGGCCGAAGAAGTTGACCGCGAACGTGGCGTCGAGTGCGGCGTCGTCGATGTCGAGGAGGCTCGCCGTCGGCGGGTTGGCGCCCGCGTTGTTGATGAGCACGGTGGCGTCCGAGGCCGCCTCGGCGGCATCCCGCACCGACGCCGCGTCGGTCACGTCGAGCGCCAACGGCACGACCCGCGGGTCGGGCCACTCCTGCGGCGTGCGGGCGGTCGCATAGACCTTGGCGGCCCCGCGGGCGAGCGCCTGCGCCACCAGTTCTCGGCCGATGCCGCCGTTCGCACCTGTGATCACGACGACCGCCCCGTCGAGCGATGGCATGGCCGGTCAGCTTTCCGGCTGCGTAAGGATGACCCCGTCCGACACGTAGGTGAGCGTCTCGGTGACGTCGTACGCGTGGATGGCGGACACGTGCGGCGCGAGGAGCTCGGTGAGCGCTGTCGCATGGTCGGCGTAGAACGCGTCGCGCGCTGCATCGTCGGCGAATCCCAGGATCACCGAGGCGTGCAGGTGCTGGCCCTTCGGGTTGTCGTGCGCCACGTTCGGGGTGTCCCACGTCTTCTCGTTCCACGGCAGGAACACCTGTGTGCGCAGCTCTTTCAGCATGCCCGTCTCGACGAGCGCCGGCACCAGCTG
>JACEFY010000280.1 GCA_016807485.1 Stenotrophomonas maltophilia
GGCCATGACCCCCGCCATGACGTAGGCGACGAACTCGACCGGCAGGGTGTAGGCGACGAGCGTCAGCGCGCCGGTGGAGAAGAGGACGATGCCGAGCCCCCACACGACGAGGGGCCGGCCGAGTCTGCCGACGAGGTTGCCGCCCACCCACGCCGACCCGGCGCTGACGACGGCGAAGCCGATCGAGACCATGCCCGCGAACACCGGCGCGAGCCCGACGCCGAGCTGGAGGAAGAGCGTCGTCAGCAGGAACATCGCCGGGATCGCGGTGAAGTACGCCGTCACGATGAGGGTGCCGTTGCGGTACGACGAGATCGAGAAGAGCGAGAACGGGATGAGCGGGCTCTTGCCGGCATCCGCGTAGCGCCGCTCCCACCAGACGAAGGCCGCGGCGAACACGGCGAAGAGCACGAGGGTCCACCATCGGCGCGGGTCGTCGTCGGGTGACCCGGTGGTGAACAGGAACGGGAACATGAGCGCGATCACGGTGAGACCGAACAGCACGACACCGACCGGATCGAGCTGCACGCGACCGGGCGCGGGGGTGCGCGTGCGCGGCAGGAGGGTGAGCACGCCCACGAGCACGGCAAGACACAGGGGGACGTTCATCCAGAAGATGTAGCGCCATCCGTCATCCGGGCCGCCGAGGGCGATCATGAGTCCGCCGAGCGTCGGCCCGAACGCCGTGGCGATGCCGATCGTGGCACCGAACAGCCCGAAGGCGCGACCGCGCTCCTTGCCGACGAACAGCTGCTGGATGGTGCCGATCACCTGCGGCATCTGGATGCCGGCCGCGAGCCCCTGCACGAGCCGGGCCGCGAGCAGCACCTCCACGGTCGGCGCGAGCGCGCACACGATGCTCATGAGGGTGAACAGGCTCAGCCCGATGACGAAGAGCGCCTTGCGGGACCGCTGGTCGCCCAGGCGCCCGAAGGGGACGAGCGCGAGACCGAAGCACAGGACGTACCCCGACACGACGAGCTGCAGTTCGGTGGACCCGGCGCCCAGCGCCGACTCGATGGAAGGGAGGGCGACGTTGACCTTCGACAGATCGAGGATCGTCAGCGCCGCGACCGAGACGCACACCCAGAAGGCCCGCCAGCGCTGGGCTCCGCTCAGCGTGATGCTGGCGGTCTCGGGCGCCGTCACGAGGCGAGGCGCGGTGCGTAGCGGCCGGACTTCTCGGCCCGGGCCCGCGCCTTCGCGGCCTCTTCCTCACGGTTCTTCGGCGGCGTCACCGCGACGAGATCCTCGAGCAGGTGCCCGGTGATGTGCGCGATCTCCGCGACGGCGCGGTCGAAGGCCGCCTGATTGGCCTGGGAGGGCTTCGTGGTGCCGGCGATCTTGCGCACGTACTGCAGCGCGGCGGCGTGCACCTCGTCCTGGGTGGCGGCGGGTTCGAAGTTGTGAAGGGTGTGGATGTTCCGGCACATGCCCTTCACCGTACGCTCAGGCACGGACCCCGACCAGGCCTTACTGTCGAACGCATGTCGAACGACCCCACCGCCGAGGACATCCGCGCCCAGGACATCCGCGCTCAGGCCCGAGAGCTGGCACAGCGGGCCGCGGCGGAGGTCGAGCAGGCTGCGGCGGAGATCGGAGCGGCCGCCGACCGCGCCATCGACGAGATCACCGGCATCCCGACCGACGACGGCGAGATCGAGGAGTTCCGCCACGGCGGGGCGACACTCATCGCCGAGCGGCGGGGCGACCCGGCCGCCGCGACGACCTACGTCCTCGTGCACGGCATCGGGATGGGGCGGAAGGTGTTCGGCGATCTGGTGCTGCACCTGCAGGATCACGGCCTGACCGTCGCGATCGACCAGCCCGGGTACGGCGAGGCGCCCGAGCCCGCCCGCACCCTCACGATGGAGCGGACGGCCGATCTCGTCGCCGCATATCTTCGCCGACTCGACCGCGGTCGGGTCGTGCTTCTCGGACATTCCATGGGCACGCAGGTCGTCACCGAGGTCGCCGCGCGGCATCCGGACACGGTCGACCGACTCATCCTGGTGGCCCCCACCGTCGATCGACACCACCGTCGTGCAGCGACCCAGCTCCTGCGCCTCGCGCGCGATCTCCTGAACGAGAGCCCGAAGGTGCTGCTGCTGGGCGCGCGCGAGTACTTCCGCGCGGGCCCGCATCTCCGACGCAAGATGCACGCGATGCTCGCGCACCGGCCCGAGCTGTCCTACCCGAAGGTCGCGGCGAGCACACTCGTCGTGCGCGGCGAGAGCGACCCTGTGTCGCCGATCGAGTGGTGCCGCGAAGTCGTCGCCGCCATTCCCGATGCGCGCGAATTCGAGGTCGCCGGGCACGGGCACGAGACCCTCATCCGCGACGCGGGCCCCGCGGCCGCCGAGATCGTGGCTTTCGTCAGCGCTGAGCCTGATCGTCCGTGAGGAGGTCGGGGTCCGTCCCCGCGCCGACGTCGGCGCTCACCGGGTCGGGCTCGCCGGCCTCGCCGACCTCGATGTCGGGCGCCTCCTCCTGCAGCATCGCGGCCGCGTCCGCGCTGCTCAGCTTCGTCTGATCGTCGGCGTTCTCGGCGCTCGTCCAGCCGCCGGCCGGCTCGGCGTTCACGATGTCGTCGTTGCCCATGGTGCGCTCCCGTCGTGGATGAGATCCCACTGTCTCCCCGCCCGGACGGGCGCGCGAGACCCTTGACGGCCGGGCGACCGGCGGGTATCGCGTCGCGGCTCAGGCCGTCCGACGCGTGGCGAGGATGCCGGCGTGCGCCGGGTGCGCGTCGAACCAGTCGGCGACGTACCAGCACACCGGGCTCACCGCACGGTCGCCCCGGGCTTCCAGCTCGGCGACGGCGCGGGCCACGATTTCGCCCGCATAGCCGTGCCCGCGGAACGTGGGGATCGTGTACGCCCGCGTCATCGCGACCGTCCGCCCGTCGTCGCGGTAGTCGAGCACGCTGACCAGTTCGCCGTCCTTGGCGAGGGTGTACCGCGAAGCGTCGATCTCATTGGCGAAAGTGAAGCCGCTCATGCCACCACGCTACGCCGGCGCGCCGACACTCCGGTTCATCGCCGCTGAGACTGAGCACTTTGTCACATTCCGTCATGCGGAAGGTCCGGCATCCGAGCGGTTTGACACATTCCGCCGCGGTTCGTCATAATGACCACATGACTGACATCGCACGCACTCTGTCCGCCCGGGAGGCGAACGGAACAACCGGCATCATGATGCCGGGCGCTGTCATGTGTTGCCGAATGTGTCGCTGACACGGTAATCCCCGTCGGATCGACCGGCGCTCCCCGCTTTCTGTGCGGACGAGCACGGAGGTCCCCGAGTCGCCGCAGCTCCCCGCCCACCACGCGGATGCCGGTCGCCTCGCACATCGGTCGCCTCTGAAGACGACCCACCGGAACACATCCGAACCCGCGTCGGGCACCTTGCCCCGGGTTCCACCCCGAAGGACTTCGCCATGTCGAACACCGCACT
>JACEFY010000281.1 GCA_016807485.1 Stenotrophomonas maltophilia
GATCTCGGCGGGGCGGCGCACGAAGTCGAAGGCTTCGACGTTCGCGAAGCCGATCTCGGCGAGGCGCGCGAGCGAGCCCTGCGGATCGGCGCTGAACTCCTTCGCCAGCGTGTAGAGCTGGACGGATGCTGCGGGGAGGGCCATGGGTGGATCCTTCGTACGTCGTTGTTCGGAAGCGCCGCGGACGGCTGTTGCCGACGATAACACAAAACCTCCATGTGGAGGTTTAAGGATTGCGTTCGGCTACCCTGAGCGTATGAACGCACCCGCCGACCGGAAGCTGGGCAGGCCCGGCCTCCAGCCGAAAGGCGTCGCGCGCCGCCGCGAGATCCTCGACCGCGCGATCGACGTCTTCCGCGAGCGCGGATCGGACGGCACGTCGCTGCGCCGCATCGCCGAAGCCCTCGGCGTTTCCCACGCGGCCCTGCTGCACTACTTCGACTCGCGCGAGCAGCTGCTCGTCGCCGTCTACGCGCACGCCGAGGAGCAGCGCGCGGCATCCTCCCCGTCGACGAGCACCGGCGTCGACTCGCTCGTCGAAGCCGCGGTCGCGAACGTCGATGTGCCCGGGCTCGTCCAGCTCTACACGACGCTCCTCGCCGCGTCGCTCGAGGCGGGCAGCACCGTCGGGAAGGAGCACTTCTCGACCCGCTTCGCACGCCTGCGCGCGAGCCTCACGGCCGATTTCGAAGCCGATCAGCGCGCCGGCCGCATCCGCACCGACATCCCCGCCGCCGACATCGCCGCGCTTCTCATCGCCGCCTCCGACGGCCTGCAGATCCAGTGGCTGCTCGAGCCATCGGTCGGACTCGAGCAGACGCTCCGGAGCTTCGCGACGCTCCTCCAGCCCGCACCCTGACCCGCCGCGTCCTCTCGCGCGAATCACCACCCGGGCGCCGAATCACCACCCGGCGCGCGTGCGTGGGGTGGTGATTCGGGTGCGGGGTGGTGATTCGGGTGCGGGGTGGTGATTCGCCGGATGCCGCGGGGATGCCGGTCAGGCCACGGGCTCGGTGACGATCACGACTTCGCGGGGCTGGATCTCGATCGCGGCGCCCGGGGCGCCGGCGTGCGTGCCGAAGCGGGCGCCCGCCGGTGTCAGGGTGACGGGCTCGTCGGTGCGGTTCGCGAAGAACTCGTACCGGATGCCGTCTCCCACGCGCGCGATGATCTCGAGCTTTCCGCCGGCGGTGCGCTCGTCGCCGCGGAGCGCATCGATGTCGCCGAGGCTCCGCAGCACTCCCGCGACGCCGTCGACACCAAGGTCGGCCGAGACGTAGGTCGCCGACCCCGCCCCCACCCGACGCCGCGTGACGGCCGGCTCGCCGGCGAGGTCGCCGGTGGCGTAGGTGTCGAGCACCTCGACGTCGTCGCCGACCCGGATGATCCGCTCGCTCCAGTTGGTCGCGGTGGCGCCGGAGGCCAGCTGCTCGGGCGCGAGCAGCGGCACGAACTCCTCGACGGTGAGACCCAGGAGGTCACGCAGCGCACCCGGGTAGCCGCCGAGCCAGACGCGATCGTACTCGTCGACCGTGCCCGAGAAGTAGGTCGTGATGAGGTGGCGGCCGTCGGCGACGATCTGCTCGAGCCGGGCGCGCACCTCGTCGGTGACGACGTGCAGCATCGGGGCGATGACGACCTCGTAGTCGTCGAACGATGCGCCGATCGGCACGACGTCGGCGCGCACGCCCAGGTCGAGGAGCGCGAAGTACCAGCTGAGCGCCTCCTCGTCGTAACGGAGGAGCTCGGTCGGGTGCGAGTCGCGCCCGCTCACCCACCACGAGATGTAGTCGAAGGCGATCGCCACGCGCGCCTTCTCGCGGTGCGCACCGGTGAGCGGCGCGATGGCCTGGAGCTCGGCGCCGAGCGCGACGACATCGCGGAACACGCGGCTGTCGGCGCCCGCGTGCGGCACCATGCCCGAGTGGAACCGCTCGCCGCCGGCGCGCGACTGACGCCACTGGAAGTAGCAGACCCCGTCGGCGCCGTGCGCGACGTGCGTGAGCGCGTCGCGCATGAGCTCGCCGGGCCGCTTGGGCGGGTTGATCTCGCGCCAGTTGACGGCGCTCGTCGCGTGCTCCATGAGCAGCCACGGCCGCCCCTCGGCGATGTTGCCCGTGAGATTCGCCCAGAACGACAGGTCGTCGCGGCCGATCGGGCCCGGACGCAGGTAGTGGTCGTTCGAGACGAAGTCGACGTCGCCCACCCACGACGGGTAGTCGATGTCGCGGATGTTCTGGGCGACCATGAAGTTCGTCGTCCGCGGCACGCCCGGGGTGATCTCCCCGAGGACGGCCATCTCGGCGCGCAGGTGATCGCGCTGCGCGTCGGACGAGAACCGCTGGAAGTCGAGCTGCTGCCCGGGGTTGCGCTGTGCGGCGGCGACGCGCGGCGGGAGGATCTCGTCCCACTCGCTGTAGTGCTGCGACCAGAACGCGGTGCCCCACGCGTCGTTCAGCTCGTCGAGCGACGCGTAGTGCTCCTGCAGCCAGACGCGGAAGGCCCGCGCCGCGTCGTCGGAGAAGTCGTAGAGGTTGTGGCATCCGAGCTCGTTGCCGATGTGCCACGCGACGAGCGCGGGGTGGTCGGCATAGCGCGTCGCGAGGGCGCGCACGAGCCGCAGAGCGTACTCGCGGAAGATCGGCGACGTCGGGCGCCAGTGCTGGCGGCCGCCGGGCGAGAGGATCGTGCCGTCGACGGTCACCGGAAGGACCTCGGGATGCTTCGTCGTCAGCCACGCGGGCGGCGATGCGGTCGCGGTGGCGAGGTCCACGTCGATGCCGTTGCGGTGCAGCAGGTCGATGACCTCGTCGAGCCAGCCGAAGTCCCACTCGCCCTCGCGCGGCTCGAGGAGTGCCCACGAGAAGATCCCGAGCGAGACGATGTTCACCCCGGCCTCGCGCATGAGGCGCACGTCCTCGTCCCAGACCTCCCGGGGCCATTGCTCGGGGTTGTAGTCGGCGCCGTAGCGCATCTTCCCGGCGCCGAGGGAGCCGTCCTTCACCCACTGATACGTCGTTGCATCCGTTGCCATGATCCCAGCCTATATCCCAAACACGTGCATGTGCACGGTTTCTGCCGACGAACCCGCTACTCTCGACCCATGACCGAACCCGGCGGCCGCGGCCCCTACGCCAAGACGGCGGAGCGCCGCAGCGAGATCATCGCCTCGGCCACCGCGGTCTTCGCCGCCTACGGCTACCACGGGGGGTCGCTCCGACAGATCGCGAAGGAGCTCGACCTCAGCCTCACGACGCTCATGCACCACTTCCCCACCAAGGTGTCGCTGCTCGAGGCCGTGCTGCAGCAGGAGGATGCGAAAGGCCCGGACTTCCCCGAGGTGTCGCGTCGCGCCGGGTTCATCCCCGGCATCCTCGACATCGTGCGCCGCAATCTCGACCGCCGCGAACTCGTGCGCATGTTCTCGATCGTCTCCGCCGAGGCCACCTAC
>JACEFY010000282.1 GCA_016807485.1 Stenotrophomonas maltophilia
GGGGCGGGCTCGGAGCGCCCGACGTCACCCGCGCGACGCGCCCCCTGCGGGTGCTCCTGGGCGCGACCGCGGTCGCGCTCGTGCAGGGCGACGCCGTCGTCGCGTTCGACGGGGTCGGCGACGCCGCCGCGGATGCCTGGGGGCCGTCGGCCGTGCGCATCGCCGGACAGGTGCGCGCGACCGGGCGGCGACAGGTCTTCCCGCGGGCGGCGGGCTCCGCCGAGGGGCTCGAGGCCGTCGGCGCGCCGATCGTCGTGGACGGCGAGATCGCGGGCGTCGTCGTCGCGTTCGCGACGCCCGTGCGAGCCCCGCTGGTGCGCGCGGCCGGCGAAGTGGCCGACTGGTGTGCGGCGCAGCTCGAGCTCGGCGACCTCGACGCGTCGCGCATCGCGCTGGCCGAGGCGGAGCTGCGGTCGCTGCGCGCGCAGATCTCGCCGCACTTCATCTACAACGCGCTCACCGCCATCGCCTCCTTCATCCACACCGAGCCCGAGCGGGCCCGGGAGCTGGTGCTCGACTTCGCCGACTTCACGCGGTACTCGTTCCGCCGGCAGGGGGAGTTCACCACCGTCGCGGAGGAGCTCGGCAGCATCCACTCGTACCTCGCGCTGGAGCGCGCGCGCTTCGGCGATCGCCTGCGGGTCACACTGCGCATCGCGCCCGAGACGCTCGCTACCGTCATCCCGTTCCTGTCGGTGCAGCCGCTCGTCGAGAACGCGGTGCGCCACGGCGTCGAACCCGGCGAAGGCGGCGGCACGATCCTGATCGCGGCGGACGACGCCGCCACCCACACCGAGATCACCGTCGAAGACGACGGCGTCGGCATGGATCCCGAGGCGCTCCGCGCCCTCCTCGTCGCGACAGATACGGGTGCCCACGTCGGGCTCCGCAACGTCGACACCCGGCTGCGACAGCTCTACGGACCCGGCGGAGGGCTCGTCGTGGAGACGAACACCGGGGCCGGGACGCTCGTGCGGATGCGCATTCCGAAGTCGCAGCCCCGACACGAGACGGAGCCGACATGATCGACGTCCTCGTCGCCGACGACGAGCGACCCGCCCGCGATGAGCTCGCGCACCTGCTGCGCGCCGATGCGCGCATCGGCGAAGTCGTGACGGCAGACTCCGGCGCCGCCGCCCTCGCCCTGCTGTCGGAGCGGGCCTTCGCCGTCGCCTTCCTCGACATCCACATGCCGGGGCTCTCCGGACTCGAACTCGCGCGCGCCGTCGGCAGGCTGGCGACGCCGCCCCTCGTGGTCTTCGTGACCGCCGACGAAGCCCGCGCGGTCGAGGCCTTCGACCTGCGCGCAGTCGACTACGTGCTCAAACCCGTGCGCGTCGAGCGGTTGCGCCGGGCCGTCGACCGTGCCGTCGAACTGCACCACGGGGTCGGCGGCGCCCCGCTCGACGCGCCCGTCGACGACGTGCTGCCGGTCACCGTCGGCACGGCCGTCCGGTTCATCCGACGCGCCGACGTGCGATGGGTGCACGCGCAGGGCGACTACTCCCGGCTCCACACCGGCGACGGCCCCGGACACCTCGTGCGCATCCCCATCTCCGAACTCGACCAGCGATGGGCGGATGCCGGATTCCTCCGGGTGCACCGGTCGTACCTCGTGCAGGCAGCGGCCGTCCGGGAAGTCCGGCTCTCGGGAGCGGAGCCGACCGTCACCATCGGCGACGTCTCCCTCCCGGTGAGTCGACGGCTCCTCCCGGCGGTGCGGGAGGCCCTCGTCGGCGGATGCCCACGGTGAGCGACGCGCCCCGCCGTGTGCGCGTGACTGCCGACGACGGTCTGCGCCGCGCCGCGCCGGTCACCCGCGGCATCGCCGTGCCCGACGCACCCGTCGCCGAGGCCGATGCTGTGTACGCACGCGCCCTCCGCACGAGCCAGCTGCGCCTCGCCCTCGGCGCCGTCGCCGGCTTCGTCATCGTTTCGGTGACCCTCGCGATCGCGATCGCGGCGATCCCCGAACTCGACCGCGTCACGTTCGGCGGCGTCCCGCTGTCGTGGCTGCTGCACGCGTTCGCGTTCTACCCCGTCATCGCGATCTTCGCGGTGCTGTACACCCGCGGCGCCGCCCGCAACGAGCGGCGCTACCTGGCGCTCCGGGAGCGCGAGTGAACGCGACGCTCGACATCCTCGCGGTCGCGCTCATCGCCGCGGCCACCGTGCTCATCGGCCTCTACGGCCTGCGGATCTCCCGCACGACGGGCGATTTCTTCGTCGCATCCCGCACCGTGCGTCCCATCTGGAACGCGTCCGCGATCAGCGGCGAATACCTGTCGGCGGGCACGTTCCTCGGCCTCTCCGGCCTCGTCCTGCTCGACGGCGCCCGCGGATTCTGGTTTCCGATCGGCTACGCCGCGGGCTACCTGCTCGTGCTCGTCTTCGTCGCCGCGCCGCTGCGGCGGAGCGGCGCCTACACGATCCCCGATTTCATCGAGGCGCGGCTCGACTCGGCCGCCGCCCGCCGCCTCACGAGCCTCGGCGTGCTCATCATCGGGTGGCTCTACATCGTGCCGCAGCTGCACGGCGCGGGCCTCACGCTCCTCGTGGTCGCGGGGCTGCCGACGTGGGTGGGCGCGGTGCTGGTCGCGGTGCTCGTGGCCGGGACGGTCGCGGCGGGCGGGATGCGGGCGATCACGTTCGTGCAGGCATTCCAGTACTGGCTGAAGCTCACGGCGCTTCTCGTGCCCGTCGTGCTCATCGGCTTCGCGGTCACCGGCGGCCCCTACGATCCTGATCCGCTCGTGGTCTTCCCGGCGTCGGCCGGGCCCGCCGGCATCGACGCCTACGAGTCCGCCTCGCTGCTGCTCGCGCTCCTCCTCGGCACCATGGGCCTGCCGCACGTGCTCGTGCGCTTCTACACGAGCCCGACCGGAGTCTCGGCGCGGAACACCACCGTGGTCGTGATCGTCATGGTGAGCGTCTTCTACGTCGTCTCCAGCGCCCTGGGGCTGCTCGCCCGTCGTCTCGCCCCGGATCTGGCCGAGCCGGGGCTCGCCGACACCGTCGCCCTCGTCCTGCCGTCGCGGGTCTTCCCGGGGGCGGCCGGCGAGGCACTCACCGCGCTCGTGGTCGCCGGGGCGTTCGCCGCGTTCCTCGCGACCTCCGCCGGCCTCGTCGTGTCGTTGGCGGGAGTGGTCAGCCAGGACGCCTTCTCCGGGTCGGTGCGCTCCTTCCGGCTGTCGGCGGTCATCTGCGCCGTGGTGCCGCTGGCGATCGCGCTCCTCACGCAGCCCGCCGGGCTCGTCGCGAGCGTCGGCGTCGTGTTCGTCTTCGCGGCATCCACTCTGTCGCCCGTGCTCCTCCTCGGTGTGTGGTGGCCGCACCTCACCGCCCGCGGGGCGATCGCCGGCATGCTGACGGGCGGCGTCACCTGCGGGCTGGCGCTCGTCGTCCACACGGCGATCGGCGGGGGGG
>JACEFY010000283.1 GCA_016807485.1 Stenotrophomonas maltophilia
AGATTCCCATGCCCGCCCGCGCGGCGATGAGCCACGCCGCCGACGGCGCGAAGGCGGCGAGCACCGAGACCGCGGCGAACCCGGTCGCGCCGATGAGCAGCATCCGCCGGCGCCCGAACCGGTCGCCGAGTGTGCCCATCGTGACGAGGAGACCGGCGAGTACGAGGGGGTAAGCGTCGATGATCCAGAGCTGCTGCGCGCTCGTCGGGTTCAGGTCGAGCGCGATGTCGGGCAGCGCGAAGCTGAGCACCGTGTTGTCGACCGAGACGAGGAGCACAGGCAGCATGAGCACGACGAGTGCCGTCCAGCCGCGCCAGCCGACCCGAGCGCCCTGCGCGTCGGCGATGGTGATTTCTTCGGTGAGCGTCATGATTTATATACCGTCCAGCCGGTACACTAACACAAACGGCGCCTCCGTCGCGAGAGGATGGGACCATGAGCCGACCGCCGCGCGCCCGCGACAGCGTGCTCGACGCGTTCGAGCGCCTGCTGATCGACGACGGCGAACGGGCGGCGACGATGGATGCCGCGGCCCGCGCCGCCGGAGTGTCGAAAGGCGGGCTGCTCTATCACTTCGCCTCGAAGGATGCGCTGGAGCAGGCGCTGCTCGAGCGGCTCCGCGCGCTCGTCGACGCCGACGTCGCCGCGATGGCCACTGCGCCCGACGGCCCGGTGTCGTTCTTCCTGCGGACATCGGTCATGGACGGCGACCCGCTCGATCGCGCTCTGATCGCGGCATCCCGACTCGCTCAGGGCGGCCACACCGACGCGACGGAGGCCTTGCGCGACGTGCGCGCACGCTGGGAGGAGGCGCTGCGCCCCCACGTCCGCGACGAGACCGCGCTGGCGCTCGTGCTGCTGGTGAGCGACGGCCTCTACTTCAACAACGCCCTGACGGTCTCCGGAGCCGCCGGCCCCGTCCCCCGCGGCGCCGCCCTGGACGCGCTGATCACCCTAGTGACCTCCGCCGTCCGCTGACCCCCCCTCGCGAGCCGACACCCTACGCGCGAGCCGACACCCTACGCGCGCGCGGACCCTGTCGGTTCGCGCAGAAGGTGTCGGCTCGGCAGAGGGCGCGGAGGGTGCGGGGGGCGCGGGGGTCAGGACTCGGTGATCTCGATCTGGCGGAAGAGGTCGGCGCCGACGGCGTCGCGCATCTGGTCGAGGATGCCGTCGGGCACCGGGGAGTCGACCGTGAGCACCGAGAGCGCGCGGCCGCTCGAATCGGGGTGGGCGACGAAGAGCCCCGCGATGTTGATGCCGGCCTCGCCGAGCTTCTGGCCGTAGATCGCGACGATGCCGGGGCGATCGGCGTAGCGCATGACGACGTGGTGCCGCTCGATCGGCACCTCGATCTCGTAGCCGTTGATCTCGACGATCTTGGGCACCATGCGGGTGCCGGCGAGGGTGCCGGCGACCGTCAGCACCGTGCCGTCGGCGAGCGTGCCGCGGAGGATCGTGATGTTGCGGTACAGCGGGCTCTCGGCTTCGACGATCAGGCGGGTCTCGATGCCGCGCTGCTCGGCGAACAGCGGCGCGTTGACGTACGAGACGTTCTCGCTGACGATGTTCGTGAAGATGCCCTTGAGAGCCGCGAGGCGGTAGACGCTCACGTCGTAGTCGGCGAGCTCGCCGCGCACCTCGATGTCGAGGTTCGTCAGCGCCGCCGGGGCGAGCCCCGCGAACACCTGGCCGAGTTGCTCGACGAGGGCGATGCCGGGACGCACGAACGGATCGATCACGCCGCCGGCGACGTTGACGGCATCCGGGACGAGGTCGCCCTCGAGCGCGAGTTTGACGGAGCGGGCGACCGAGACGCCGGCCTTCTCCTGCGCCTCGTCGGTGGAGGCGCCCAGGTGCGGCGTCACGACGACGTTGGGCAGCGCCAGCAGGGGGAAGGCGGTGCCGTCCTCCTTCGGCGGCTCGCTCGTGAACACGTCGAGGCCGGCGCCGGCGATCTCGCCCGAGGTGAGTGCCGTGTAGAGCGCCTCCTCGTCGATGAGCCCGCCGCGGGCGACGTTCACGACGTAGGCCGAGGGCTTCATGAGGGCGAACTGCGCCGTGGAGATCATGCCGGTCGTCTCGGGCGTCTTCGGCATGTGGATCGTGACGAAGTCGCTCTGAGCGAGGAGCTCGTCGAGGCTCAGCAGCTGCACGCCGAGCTGCTGTGCGCGCGCGGGCGTGACGTAGGGGTCGTAGGCGACGACGGAGACGCCGAAGCCCTGCAGCCGCGCGGCGATGAGCCCTCCGATGCGGCCGAGTCCGATGATGCCGACCGTCTTCTCGAAGAGCTCGGTGCCGGTGAACGAGCTCCGCTTCCACGCGCCGGCCGCGAGCGACGCGTGCGCGGCGGGGATGTGACGGGCGAGGCTCAGGATGTGGCCGACGGTGAGCTCGGCCGCCGAGATGATGTTCGACGTCGGGGCGTTGACCACCATGACGCCGGCGCTCGTGGCCGACTTGATGTCGACGTTGTCGAGGCCGACGCCGGCACGGGCGATGACCTTGAGCGCGGGAGCCGCGGCGATGGCCTCGGCATCCATCTTCGTGGCCGAGCGGATGAGCACCGCGTGCGCGTCGGCCAGCGCCGGAAGAAGCGCCGCCCGGTCGGCGCCGTCGACGTGGCGGACGTCGAAATCCGGCCCGAGTGCGTCGATCGTGGCGGGTGAGAGTTCTTCGGCGATGAGGACGACAGGCTTTGACACGGCAGGCAGACCTTTGAGACGCGGGTGGGGATGCCGCGGGCCGCACCATCGGGGGCCACAGCGTGACTCAGCCTACCGCGGCTGGCGGAACCCGCCGTGCCGTGTGACGGCGCTCAGGCGAGGAGCGACGCGCCGTAGACCGCGCTGTAGGCGACGATGTTGAGCCAGAACACGGCGACCACGCCGAGGCCGGCGAGCAGCACGAGCGCGAACTCCCACCACGGTCGGCGCCAGCCGAGAGCGAACGCCACCCCGAAGGCGAGGAGCGGGAAGAGCACCGCGAGCAGCAGCACGAACCAGCCGTAGCCGCCCAGCCCCAGAGGGCCGGACGCCTGGGCGACGAGGAAGTCGACGGCGTTCCAGACGGCGTACGCGTAGAAGAGTCCGAAGACGACCGCAATGGCGACGACGACCCACGTCGGGAGCGTCCTCGCGCGCTCGACGCGCGGCGCCGCCATCAGGCCACCGCCCCGACGGCGCCGACCAGGATGAAAGGCCACGGCACGAGGAGCGCGAGTCCCGCGACGAGCCACACGATGCGCACCCACGGAGCTGAGCCGCGGGTGAGCAGGTACGCCGTCGCGAACCAGAGCGCCGGCGCCGCGACCGCGAGCCAGAGCGCGCCGCCGTAGCCCACCGGGCTGACGAGGAAGTTCGCGGTGCCCTGCAGGCGGAGCCCGCCGATGATCCATCCGATGATGTACAGCGCGTAGACGCCGC
>JACEFY010000284.1 GCA_016807485.1 Stenotrophomonas maltophilia
AGCCTCGCGAGCCGCTGACCCTGAAAGCGGCGATGATCCGGGGCATCCTGCTCATGGTGGCCGCCCTCATCGGGATGTTCGTGCTGACGCTCCTGGTGTTCGGGCACGTCACCTACCTGGCACAGCAGCAGCAGCTCACCGATCGGTTCCGCGCCGAACTGGCGGCCGGGACCGCGCCGGTGAGCGAGGGCACCTTCGACGACGTCCTCCTCGCCGACGGTGAACCGTTGGCCCTCATCGACATTCCGGCGATCGGACTGTACGACGTGGTCACGGAAGGCACCTCCGGCACCAATCTCATGAACGGGCCCGGTCATCGACGCGACACGGTGCTGCCCGGGCAGCTCGGCGTGAGCGTCGTGATGGGCCGGTCGCTCGCCTTCGGAGGTCCGTTCGGAGGTCTCAGCGCGCTGGTGCCGGGGGACCGGTTCACGGTCACCACCGGGCAGGGGGAGCAGGTGTTCGAGGTCATGGGGACCCGGTACGCCGGCGATCCGCTTCCCGCCAATCCCACGCGCACCGAGAGTCGCCTGGTGCTCCAGACGGCGCGCGGGGGGCCGCTGGCGCCGATCGGCGTGCAATACCTCGACGCCACGCTGGTCTCCGATGCGCAGCCGCGCGGTGCTCGGCAGACGACGACCGTCATGCTGGCGCCGCAGGATGCGGCCATGGCGACCGACACGCGCACCGTCTGGGCTCTCGTCTTCTCGCTGCAGTTCCTTCTGGCGGCCGAGATCGGAGCCGTCTGGGCGCTGCGCAGATTCGGCTGGCGGAAGACATGGATCGTCTTCGTGCCGCTCGTGCTGCTCGCCAGCCTGCTCACCGCGACGCAGGTCGCGATCTTGCTTCCCAACCTGATGTGAAAGACGGAACCCATGTCGACACCCACGAATCACGCCGCCCCGCCATCGGACGACGACGCCGTCACTCAGGTCGTCGCCCCGACCCACGCGGTCCCCCCGCGGCGCGCCGCACGCGTGAAAGGCGGGCGGTTCCTGGGTCGGGCGTCCGGGAGCCTTCCGGACGGTGCGACGCAGACCCCTTCCGCCGAGGTCGGCGCGCCGGCCGCGGCGACCCGTTCCGAGATGCATCGCGTCCGCGAGCGGGAATCGGCGCCGGCCGCTCTGGACGCGCGTCTGATCTCCGCCTGGTTCGGCGAGCACCAGGTGCTCGAAGACGTGTCGCTGCGCATGCCCGCCGGGCAGGTCACCGCGCTCATCGGCCCCTCCGGCTGCGGGAAGTCGACGTTCCTGCGCATCCTCAATCGGATGCACGAGCTCGTCCCCTCGGCGTCGCTGGCCGGCGAGGTCCTGCTCGACGGCGCCGACATCTACGACGCATCCCTGTCGGTCGTCGCCGCTCGCACACACATCGGGATGGTCTTCCAGAAGCCCAACCCCTTCCCGGCGATGTCGATCTACGACAACGTCATCGCCGGATTGAGCCTCACCGGCCGCAAGGCCAGTCGGGATGAGAAGGACTATCTCGTGGAGCGATCGCTCACCTCGGCGGGTCTGTGGACCGAAGTCCGCGATCGCCTGCGCGCGCCCGGCGGCGGCCTCTCGGGTGGTCAGCAGCAGCGCCTGTGCATCGCGAGGTCACTGGCGGTGACACCGAAGGTGCTCTTGATGGACGAGCCGTGCTCCGCCCTCGACCCGACGTCCACACGCGTCATCGAGGAGACGATGACCGAACTGGCGCGTGACGTCACCATCGTCATCGTGACCCACAACATGCAGCAGGCGCAGCGGGTGTCCCAGCAGTGCGCGTTCTTCCTCGCCTCCCAGGGCAAGCCCGGTCACATCGTGGAGCACGGCGACACCGAAGCGATGTTCGACTCCCCGATCGACCCGCGGACCTACGACTACGTCAACGGCCGCTTCGGGTGACCGATGCCGCGCGTCATCGCAGCACTTCGACCAGGACGATCCACGACACGACGAGGGCGACGATGATCGCCGTGACGCATCCGATCGCGAGGATCAGCATGCCGCCGCCGGTGGTGACCAGCAGCACGCCGCCCACCGCGTACAGCGCCGTCGGCAGGAACCCCATCCCCGCCTTGACCGTCCGCATCCGATTCTCCGGGGCGCGATTCTCGAAGATGCGCCGGGCCGCCTCCGCCTGGAACACACCCGACACGACCGCCAGGCCGACGACCGCCCAGCCGTAAGCGGTCGGAGTGATCGCCGGAACCAGCGCCAGCGCCGACGCCGACAGCGCGAGGACCAGACTGGCGATCCCGCCCGCCAGCCGTGCGGTGAGGGAGGCGGCCTTGATGATCTCGGAGATGTTGACGCTCGCCGCGACGATCACGAGACCGGCGAGTGCCGCCGTCGCGCCGACCATCGCCACGTGGAACTCGCTCCAGTTCTCGATGACGTCCATGAGCGAGATCGTAGCGAGCGAGGCGCCCCGTCACATGGCCGACGCGGCATCCGGCCCTCTCTAAGATGGTGCGGTGGGGCCGGCATCCGTGCGATCGTGCCCCGTCGACACACTCGGGAGTTCCACAGTGGCGCTGATCGTCCAGAAGTACGGCGGGTCATCCGTTGCCGATGCCGAGAGCATCAAGCGGGTCGCGAAGCGCATCGTCGACACGCGCCGCGCCGGCCACGACGTCGTCGTCGCCGTCAGTGCGATGGGCGACACGACCGACGAACTCCTCGACCTCGCGCACCAGGTCGCGCCGATCTCGGCGCCGCGCGAACTCGACATGCTGCTGAGCTCGGGCGAGCGCATCTCGATGGCGCTGCTCGCGATGGCCATCCACTCGATGGGCTTCGAGGCGCGCTCGTTCACCGGCAGTCAGGCCGGCATGATCACCGATGCGACGCACGGTGCCGCGCGGATCGTCGATGTCACCCCGATCCGACTGCGGGAAGCGCTCGACGAGGGCGCGATCGTCATCGTCGCCGGTTTCCAGGGCTTCAACCGCGACACCCGCGACATCACGACCCTCGGCCGCGGCGGGTCGGACACGACCGCCGTGGCGCTCGCGGCGGCACTCGACGCCGACGTCTGCGAGATCTACAGCGATGTCGACGGCATCTACACCGCCGACCCGCGTGTCGTCCCGCAGGCGCGCAAGCTCGACGTCGTCTCGTCGGAGGAGATGCTCGAGCTGGCCGCGAACGGCGCCAAGGTGCTCTACATCCGCGCGGTCGAGTACGCACGCCGTCATGGCGTCATGATCAACGCCCGTTCGACGTTCAGTTCCGGTCAGGGCACGTTCGTCCTCGGCCCCGGCATGACCGCCCCCGCTTCGATCCCCGCCCAGCCGGCTACGTCCCACACGCAGGAGAGTCCCATGGAAGAGCCCATCGTCGCCGGCATCGCCACCGACCTCAGCCAGGCCAAGATCACCGTCATCGGCGTGCCCGACGTGCCGGGGAAGGCCGCGGAGATCTTCAA
>JACEFY010000285.1 GCA_016807485.1 Stenotrophomonas maltophilia
CACCCTCCCTCCCGGCACGCGGATCGCCTGAGCGCACGCGGCCGTGGATGAGGATCCTCTCATCCCCGGGGCCGGGATCTTCCGCCACGTCCAGCGGATGCATAGCCTGCATGGGGTCCCGTCATACCCCGACGGGGTATCCCCCTGAAAGGCGGTCCTCCTTTTGCAACGACGCATCCTGGCCGCAGCCGGCGTTATCGCGCTCTCGCTGCCGTTCCTCTCCACGACCGCGGCTTCGGCCGCATCCCCCGGTGACGACCCCTCGTCGCGGTTCGATCGCAGCGAGGGCGGGACGGTCGACTCGTCGTTCACCCCTGCGGCGATCGGCGCGGACGGGCGCGTGACCGTCATCATCGAGATGACGGGCGACCCCGTCGCGGTGGTTCAGGCCGAGAAGGGACGAGAGCTCAGCAAGAACGAGAAGTCCGATGTCCGCGGGAAGCTGAAGAAGGCCCAGGATTCGATCGCGGGCGACATCACCGGTTCCGGCGGTGAGATCCAGGCCCAGATGCAGTCGGCGTACAACGGCATCCAGGCCACCCTCCCCGCCGACCAGCTCGACGCCGTCGCGTCACTGCCCGGCGTCGTGGCCATCCACCCCACGCGCACGTACTCGATCGACAACGCCGTCTCGGTGCCCTACCTCGGCGTGCCGCAGGTGTGGGAGAGCACCGGCTACACCGGTGAGAACGTCAAGGTCGCGATCATCGACACCGGCATCGACTACACGCACGCCACCTTCGGCGGGCCGGGGACGGTCGAGGCGTTCGAGGCCGCTGCGGCGACCTCCGACCAGCCCGCTGATCCGGCCCTCTACGGGCCGAACGCGCCCCGAGTGAAGGGCGGCGTCGACCTCGTCGGCGACGACTACAACGCCGATCCGGGTAGCGACGACTACCAGCCGGTGCCGCACCCCGACGACAACCCGCTCGACTGCGAAGGCCACGGCTCGCACGTCGCCGGCACCGCCGCCGGCGGTGGCGTGACGGCGGACGGCGCGGCCTTCACCGGTCCGTACGACACCACGACCCCCGGCAACACCTTCCGGGTCGGGCCGGGCGTCGCGCCGCAGGCCGACCTGTACGCCATCCGCGTCTTCGGATGCGGCGGTTCGACCGACGTCGTCGTGCCGGCGCTCGACTGGGCGGTGGCCAACGGGATGGACGTCGTGAACATGTCGCTCGGCTCGTCGTTCGGACGCGGCGATGACGCCGATGCGGTCGCCGCGGCGAACGCGGTCGGCGCGGGCGTCGTCGTGGTCGCCTCGGCGGGCAACGCCGGACACAACCCCTACATGACCGGCTCTCCCGGGACGGGCGACGGCGTCATCGCGGTCTCCGCCGTCGACAGCGCCGAGAGCTTCCCGGGCGCCACCCTCACGGTGAACGGCGTCTCGATGGAGGCGATCAACGCCAACGGCGCCTCCCTCGACGGGATCGGCGCGCTCACGGTCGTCCGCTTGGCGGACGACCCGGCCACGGCCGAGAACGAGGCGCTCGGCTGCTCGGTCGCCGCCTACACGAAGGCGGGGGTGACCCCCGGGGGCAACCAGCTGGCGGTCTCGCAACGCGGAACCTGCGCGCGGGTCGCCAAAGCGATCTACGCGCAGCAGGCCGGCGCCGCCGCCGCCGTCATGGTGAACAACACCAACGACCTGCCGCCCTATGAGGGCTTCATCACGGCGAACCCGGACACGGGTGAGCAGATCGTGCTGGAGATCCCGTTCCTCGGGGTCCGCTCGGGCGACGGGTCCAAGCTCGTCGCCGGCGGCACCGCGACGATGACCCCCGCGCAGATCGCGAACCCCGGCTTCCGCGGATACGCGTCGTTCACGTCGTCCGGCCCGCGGTCGGGTGACAGTGCGATCAGCCCCGACGTGGCGGCCCCCGGTGTGTCGATCTCGTCGGCCGCCGTCGGCTCCGGCAGCGGAGCGGCGATCCTGTCGGGCACCTCGATGGCCGCGCCGCACGTTGCGGGCGTCGCCGCGCTGTCGGTCGAGGCGCACCCCGCCTGGAGCGCACCGCAGGTGGCGGCATCCGTCGTCTCGACCGCCGATCCCGAGAAGGTCGCCGGGCAGAGCCTGACGCTCGGTGGCGTGGGACTCGTCGACACCGCCCAGGCCGTCGCCACGCAGGTGACCGCCACCGGTGACGCGTTCCGCACCGAGAGCGGCTGGGCGCGCGAGTCGGCGCTGAGCTTCGGGTTCCAGGAGTCGCCGATCGTGTTCGGCGGCATCAAGACAGTCACCGTGCGCAACGACGGCGCGAAGCCGGTCACGTACCAGGTGTCGACGAGCCCCTCTGCCGTCTCGCAGAAGGCCCGCGTCAATCTGTCGTCGAAGTCGATCACGGTGAAGCCGGGATCGTCGGCCAAGCTGCTGCTGACGGTGGCTGCGGCGGCGAAGGACATCCCCGGCTCGCTCGCGGGCGACGACCAGTACTCGTTCTACGAGATCTCGGGGGACATCACCCTGACCTCGGCCGACTCGACGCTGCGGGTGCCGTACCTCCTGGTGCCGCGCCCGTCGAGCACGGTGTCCACGAGCACGTCGGCGCTGTTCACGAAGAAGCAGGCCGTGGCCGACGGAACCAAGAGCCTGCGGCTCTGGAACCTGTTCGGTGCCCTCCCGGGCGACGCCGACGTGTACACCTGGGGTCTGTCCGACGACAAGGACACGGCGGCCGAGATCCCGGACACCGGGTACGACCTCCGGGCGGCGGGGGTGCAGTCGATCCCGCAGGGCGACGACCAGCTGCTCGTGTTCGCGCTGAACATGCATCAGCGCTGGTCGAACGCCGCCAGCAACGAGTACGACGTCGTCATCGACACGAATGCCGACGGCGAGGCCGACTGGATCGTGTTCTCGTACGACTCGGGCGCGGTGCGCGCGGGCAGCTCCAACGGGTCGGCCGAGACGTTCATCGTCAACGCCAAGACCGGAGCGCTCGCTCCCAGCGGGTTCCTCACGCAGGCGCCGACCGACACGGGCACCATGCTCCTGCCGGTCTACGCGAGCGACCTCGGGATCACCGGGGCGTTCTCGTACACGGTGCAGACGTTCTCGGGCACGAACGGCGGAAGCGACACCGCATCCGACTGGGCGGCATACGACCCGACGAACCCGGCGATCAGCAACGGCCAGTACGTCACCGTTCCGCAGCGCGGGTCTGCGAGCGTTTCGGTCGACGTGGATGCCGCGGCCACGGCCGCGCAGAAGCCGCTCGGCTCGATGGTGGTCGTCTTCGACAATCGGTCGGGCGCCGGCGAAGCGCTGCTCGTGAAGCTCAAGTAAGCCTCCCCCAGAGGAGCAGGACGGGGCGGCCCGCGTACAGCGGCCGCCCCGTTCTGTGCGTCTCAGCGGGCGCAGAGCTTGGGGGTGTCGGTGCCGCCGAAGCGGTAGTCGTACTGCGCAT
>JACEFY010000286.1 GCA_016807485.1 Stenotrophomonas maltophilia
CCTCGATGACCTCGTGGTGGCTGAGCGGGGTGGTCTGGATGCCGGCCGCCATGTTCGTGATGAGCGAGAAGCCCAGGATCTCCATGCCCGCCTGGCGGGCGGCGATCGCCTCGAGCGCCGTCGACATGCCCACGATGTGCCCGCCGATGGTCTTCGCCATGCGCACTTCGGCGGGCGTCTCGTACTGCGGGCCGCGGAACTGGCAGTAGACGCCCTCGTCGAGGCTCGGGTCGACGCGCCGGGCGAGGTCGCGCAGGCGCGTGGAGTACAGGTCGGTCAGGTCGATGAAGGTCGCGCCCTCGAGCGGCGAGTCGCCGGTGAGGTTGATGTGGTCGCTGATGAGCACGGGGGTGCCCGGCGACCAGGTCGGCTTGATGCCGCCCGCGCCGTTGGTGAGCACCATCGTCTTCGCACCGGTCGCGGCGGCGGTGCGGACGCTGTGGACGACGCGGCGCACACCGTGGCCCTCGTAGTAGTGGGTGCGGGCGCCGATGACGAGCACGCGCTTCCCCGACGGGGTGAGGATGCTGCGGATCGACCCGGAGTGGCCCGCGAGCGCGGGCGAGCTGAACCCGGTGACATCGGTGGCGGCGAGGGTCGCGGTCGTCTCGCCGACGAGGTCGGCGGCCTTCCCCCAGCCACTGCCGAGCGTGAGGGCGATGTCGTGCCGTTCGACGCCGGTGAGGCGGGCGATGTCGGCGGCGGCGTCGGCGGCGACGGCGAACGGATCGGCGGTCGGGTCGTCGAGGGGGTGGGTGATCGTGTCGGACATGGATCCCACTCTAGGAACCCGAGGGCATCGAGGGCCACTGGTCACGGGCGCGCCCGGTGTGCCTGCGAGAATGGAACCATGTCGTCGAGCTTCGTGAGCAACCAGAGCGTCGCCGTCCTCGGCGGCGGACCCGGCGGGTACGAAGCGGCGCTCGCCGCCGCGCAGCTGGGTGCGACGGTCACGCTGGTCGAGCGCGCCGGGGTGGGCGGCGCGGCCGTCATGACCGACGTCGTCCCATCGAAGAGCCTCATCGCCACCGCCGACGCCGCCGTCGCGATCGCCGAGGCCGGCGATCTGGGCGTGCAGCTCTTCGCCAAATCCGACAGTGGGCGGCCCCTGAAGCCCGAGATCGCGATCAACCTCGCCGCCGTCAACACGCGACTCCTCTCCCTCGCGCGCCAGCAGTCCGATGACATGCGCGCTCAGCTCGTCGCCGCCGGCGTGCGCATCATCTCGGGACACGGGCGCCTGGAAGACCGCAATTCGCTCGTCGTCTCGACGGGGCCCGGCGGAACCGACTTCGACCGCGTCGAGGCCGACACCCTGGTCGTCTCGGTCGGTGCGTCGCCACGGCAGCTCCCGAGCGCCCAGCCCGACGGGGAGCGCATCCTCACGTGGACCCAGCTCTACGACATGCGCTCGCTGCCCGAGCACCTCATCGTCGTCGGCTCGGGCGTCACGGGAGCCGAGTTCGCGTCGGCGTACATGAACCTCGGCGCGAAGGTCACGCTGATCTCCAGCCGCGATCAGGTCCTCCCCGGTGAGGATCGGGATGCCGCGGCCGTGCTCGAGAAGGTCTTCACCCGAGGCGGGATGACGGTGCTGTCGCGCTCGCGCGCCGACCGGGTGGAGCGATCCGGCGACGGCGTGCTCGTCACCCTGTCCGACGGACGCACCGTCGAGGGAAGCCACTGCCTCATGGCGGTGGGCTCGGTCCCCAACACCGCCGGCATCGGGCTCGAGCAGGCCGGCATCCAGCTCACCGGGGCCGGTCACATCCAGGTCAACCGGGTCGCGCGCACCTCCGTCCCCAACATCTACGCGGCGGGCGACTGCACCACGTTCGTGCCACTGGCCTCGGTCGCCTCGATGCAGGGGCGCACGGCCGTGTTCCACGCCCTGGGCGACACCGTCATCCCCCTCGAGCGCCGCCGGATCACCGCGAACATCTTCACCGCGCCCGAGATCGCCACCGTCGGCCGGCAGGAGAAAGACCTCGAGTCCGGCGCGATCAACGGCTATGTGCACAAGCTGCCGCTCGCGGCGAACCCGCGCGCGAAGATGATGGGCGTCAAAGACGGATTCGTGAAGATCATCGCGCGCGAGGGCTCGGGCACCGTGATCGGCGGGGTGATCGTGGCCCCGCGCGCGTCGGAGCTCATCTACCCGATCGCCATCGCGGTCGAGCGGCGCCTGACGATCGATCAGATCTCGCGCGTCTTCGCGGTGTATCCGTCGCTGACGGGGTCGATCACCGACGCGACGCGGGCGATGCACCAGGTCACCACCGACGAGGACACCGTCGCCTGAGCGAAGGTCGGGGCCCAGGGCTCAGCTCCCGGGGGCTCAGCGCATCAGGCCTCAGCTCGTCAGGGCTGGAGCGTGGCGACCCAGTAGCCTTCGGCTTCGGCGGAGGTGGCCGCGGCGGCGAACGCGGTCAGCGGGCCGACCGAGCTCGGCAGCGCGATCGGGGTGAGCGGCTCGCCGCCGTGGCAGACGATGTCCTGCGTGAGGGTGACGGTGTCGTCGGCTCCCGTGTAGGTCAGCGTGAACGCGGCTCGGTCGCTGCCGATGCACCGCAGTTCGACCGAGCGGTACGGCGTCGGCGTCGCGAAGTCGATCCGCGTGGCGCCGCCGCCGCTGTCGACGCCGGTCAGCTGCGCGCCGACCGTATCGCCGGATGCCGCGCTCGTGATCTCGGTGAACCAGCCCGACCACGCTGAGCGATCGGCTTCGGTCGGGCCGCCCGCGCACGCCGTGAGCAGGGCGACGAGGAGCGTCGCTGATGCGGTGACGGCGAGGGGGCGACGCACGGTGTCAGGAGATTGTGAGCAGCTGGTGGCCGGCCGAGACCGTGGTGCCGGGCGCCGCGTCGATCGAGCCGACGACGCCGTCCTTGTGCGCCTGCAGGGGCTGCTCCATCTTCATCGCCTCCAGCACGACGACGAGGTCGCCTTTGACGACCTGCTGCCCCTCTTCGACCGCGAGCTTGACGACCGTCGCCTGCATCGGCGACTTGACCGCGTCGCCGGAGGCTCCTGCCGACACGGCGACGGCGTGCGAGCGACGCGACGGCGGCACCGCGGCCGGCCGACCCACCTTCGCGGGGGCGTGGACGATGCGGTCGGGCAGGCTCACATCGAGCCGCTTGCCGGCGACCTCCACGACGACGGTGTGGCGCGGCTCCGGCTCGTCGGGCGACTCCGCTTCGCCGTCCCACGGCGCGATGTCGTTGTCGAATTCGGTCTCGATCCACCGGGTGAACACGCCGAACGTGCCGTCCTCGGCGGTGAAGGCCGGGTCGCGGACGACCTTGCGGTGGAACGGCAGCACGGTGGGCATGCCCGAGACCTCGAACTCGTCGAGCGCCCGGCGGGAGCGTTCGAGCGCCTCGGCCCGGTC
>JACEFY010000287.1 GCA_016807485.1 Stenotrophomonas maltophilia
GTCGACCGCGGCGAGCAGTGAGCGGAAGCGCGGGTGCGCACCCAGGTCGTCGAGCAGCACCGCGCGTCCGTCGCCGTCCGCGAGGGGCACCTGCCAGTTCGGATACTCCTTGTCAGTCCCGGGCTGGTTCTGCGTGCGGCGTTCGCCGACGGCGTCCACGAGCGCGACGCCGAGGAGTTGCGAGGGGGATGCCGCGATCAGCACGTTCAGGGCCTCGATCACCTGCTGCTCCGTCGCGTCGGCGCCGATCAACCCGCGCTCGCGGAGGAGGGCGAGCATCGCACCACGCTCGGCGTCGGCATCGGCGAGCTCGTCTTCGACCGGTCGCGTGAGCAGCCCGAGCCGCGCGCGGAGCGCGACATGCTCGTCGGCGAGGTATCCCGCGGTCGGCGGGAGGTCGTGGGTGTTGACGGTCGCCAGCAGCGACGCGCGGTAGCGCTCGGGCGGGCGGAAGCCCTCGCCCTCCCGCTCGAACCACAGCACGCTCGTGCCGAGGATGCCGCGCGCCGACAGGTAGTCGCGCACCCAGGGCTCGACGTTGCCGAGGTCTTCGCCGATGAGCACCGCCCCGGCGCGCTGCGCCTCGAGCGCCAGCACACCGATCATGGCCTCGTGGTCGTAGCGGACGTAGGTGCCCGACGCCGCGCTGAGGCCCTCCGGAATCCACCACAGCCGGAAGAGGCCGATCACGTGGTCGATGCGGAGCGCCCCCGCATGTCGCAGAAGCGTGCGGATCATGTCGCGCAGCGGCGCGTAGCCGGCTTCGGCGAGCGCCGGAGCGAGCCACGGCGGCTGGTTCCAGTTCTGCCCCTGCTGGTTGTACATGTCGGCTGGGGCGCCGACGGTCATCCCCGGGGCGTACATGTCGCGGAGCGACCAGGCATCCGACCCCTGCGTGTGCACCCCGACGGCGAGGTCGTGCATGATTCCGATCGCCATGCCCGACGCCTTCGCGGCCGCCTGGGCGCTCTCGACCTGCTGGTCGGCGATCCACTGCAGCCAGATGTGGAAGTCGACGCGCGCCCCGAGCTCCTCCCGCAGCTCCGCGACGAGCGGAGACGTGATGTCGCGCGCTTCCGGCGGCCGCTCGCCGCCCGCGTAGTGCTCTTCGAGCGCGCACCACAGCGCGAAGTCCGCCAGCGGCTGCCCCTCGCGCTCGATGAACGCGTCGAGCTCGGCGCGGCGCGCGACGGAGAGCGGCGCGAGGAAGACCGCATCCAACGCCAGCCGCTTCGCCGCCCACACCGCGTCGCGGTCGATGCGGGTGGGGTCGTCGTTCGTCGCGGCGACGGGCGTGCGCGCCGCCTCGACGACCGCGCGCTCGGTGGGGGTGAGGTACCCCACTTCGCGGATGTCCTCGGGCCGCACGTACAGCGGGGCGAGGAAACGGCGCGTCGCAGGAAGATAGGGCGAGGGCTCGATCGGGCTCGTGACCTCCGCCGCGTGGATCGGATTGATGAGCAGGAAATCGGCCCCCTGCGCACCCGCGACGGCGGCGAGGTCGCCGAGGTCGGCGAAGTCGCCCATGCCCCACGACGCGCGCGAGCGCACCGAGTACAGCTGCGCCATGAGTCCCCACCCGCGCGGGCGGCCGGGTCGGGTCGGCGGGTCGGGCAGACGCTCGGGGGTGATGACGAGAGAGGCGGATGCCGCTCTCCCCGCCGCGCCGTCGAACCCGCGCTCCCAGGCGTGCACCGTGTGCCATCCGAGGGGAAGGTCGCCGGGCACCGGCACGTGGAGCCGCCAGATGACCCGCCCGTCGACGGTGCGCGATTCGGCCCCTTGCGGCGGGACGGGAAGGTCCCGCCACGAGCCGTCCTCGAGCGCGATCGACAGGGCGACGTCGTGCCCGTCCGCGACATGGAGCTCGAGCGCGCGGGCGCCGGGGCGCGACACGAGCGACGGCGGAAGCAGGCGCCGCCACGGGGCCGCGTCGGCCTCGGCGCGTGCGGCGGTGACTTCGGCATCCGTCGCCGCCGCGACCCCCATCGACCGGAGGACTGCCCGCAGGGTCGAGGCGGGGACGGTGACCCGGTCGCCGAAGAACGACCAGTACGAGGTCGCGATGCCGTGCGCCTCGGCGAGCTCGGTGAGTGCCGCCGTGGGGGTGTCGTCGGTCATGTCGGTCCCTCCGTCACGATCATCCTGCCAGGATGCCGGCGAGGGCGGTGCGCCGATCAGCTCGCGAGGCGCTCGATGCGGGCGACGAGGGCCGCGCGCTTCGGCGACCGCGCGGGGAGGAGGGTGAGCGCGAGGCGGAGGATCTCGCCGTCGGCGGCGCCCTCGTCGGTCTCGGCGTAGGCCAGGAGCACGTCGACCGAGGCTTCGGCCAGCAGCGCGTCGCGGAGCGCGATCCGCACCGAGTCGCGGAACTCGTCGACGCCGGGCGCGGTCGAGTCGGGCAGCACCGGCCCCCGGTAGGCGGCGAGCGCCACCCGGTGCGCGCCGCGCCCGAGGAGCGAGAGCACCCGGTGGGCGTCGATCTCCACCTCCGCGGGCAGGCGGTAGGGGCGGGATGCCGGCACCAGATGCGGCGCGACGCGCTCGAGCGCCTTGCGCAGTCGCACCATCTCGGGGCGGAGCGTGCCCTCGCCGTCATCGCCGTAAACGAGAGCGGCGAGGCGCTCTGCTGAGAGCCCCTGACGGTGCGCCGCGAGCATCAGGAGGATCTCGGCATGCCGAGCCGACAGCTCGGTGACCGTCTCGCCTGCCGCGCCGACGACCTCCAGCAGCGCGCGATCGCGGCCGAGCACGTGCAGGGTCGCCGTCTCGGGCGCGCGCACCGCGAGCCGGCGGACCGGGGGGGGCGGCGCGGCTGCGGCGCGGGCGCGGAGGCGCGCGACGAGCAGCTCGCCCTCGATCGCCCGAGCCGTCGCGTCGACGAGCAGCTGCGCCTGGGGGGTCACGGCATCCCTCCCGCCGGTGACGTCGATGACCCCCAGCAGCCGGCGGGTCTCCGGGTCGTGCACGGGAGCTGCCGTGCACGACCAGGGCTGCACGAGGCGGTTGTAGTGCTCGGCGCCGTGGATCTGCACCGACCGGTCGAGTGCGAGCGCGGTGCCCGGGGCGGACGTGCCGACGAACCGCTCCGACCAGTTCGTGCCCGCCACGAAGCCCATCGCCCCGGTGAGGGCGCGCACCGAGCGGTCACCCTCGACCCACAGCAGGCGGCCGGCGGCATCGCCGACGGCGACCACGACGCCGGCGTCGGTCGCGCTGTCGCCCGGCAGCAGCAGCGCACGGATCATGTCCATCGCGCCGGCGAGCGGATGCGCACTGCGGTACGCCTCGAGCTCGTCGTCGGTCAGCTCGAGCGGCGGAAGGTCTTCGGCCCCGACGGATCCCGCACGCGAGCGCCGCCACGACTCCCGCACGAGCGTGCGGACCTG